>JBATYB010000463.1:0-5449 GCA_049673825.1 Methylocella sp.
GGAGCCGATCTGGTAGTCGTAGAGTTTGATGACGGTGCCTGTCCTCAGATGCACGCCGTCGTAGCGTTTGTCATCTCCTTTTTTCAATGGGAAGAGCGCGTCCTCCCGGAAGGTCGGAATTTTGCCGCCAGGCAGCACGAAATATTCGGCAACCGGCATCCCGCCGCCCGGTCTTTTTCGCAGAAGCGTGAAACCCCAAGGCCCCGTCCCCTCATAGCGGCGCGAAACGATCAGCTTGAACTTCTTCTGCCCGCAGTAGCTGAGGACCCCGGACGAACCCATGTTGTATTTCCCCTGAACGAAGGGGATGTCCTTCTTGTTTCCCGAGCTGAGCGACAGAAAAGTGCTCTCGAAACTTTCTGGATTCTGGCCTTCGCCGTTATCGACAAAAGTGTAGCAAGGCAGACCGGTGCGCTTGGTCCTTGCCCCGGTAACGCCGATGACGAGGTTCGTTTGCGCGAACTGCCGCAGCCAAGGGTCGCTCGGATCGAGATTCGTGAGTTTGCCGCCGCGCAGCGGCTTTATAAGTAGATCGACCGCTTGGTGCATGGTCCGGGGAGCCTTCTTCCCCTTGGGGTCAATACCTCTTAGGAGCGCGTGCTTCATCGGCACGGCGTCCACCATGTTTGTCATCAGCTCGGTGAGTGCCTTTCCGCCGTCCGAAGCCTGATTCGAGGTGACGTTGAAGTTCGTCTCTCGGCCGTCGAGCGGACGCCAATTCTTCCGGAGCCCCATCTCGGGAATGTCGTCAATGACAGCCTGAACGGCCGCTTCTGATTCTACGTCGAGAAGTAGCCGGCAAATGGTGCCGGCATCAAATTTGTTTGCCACCACTATTCCAGTTCAAATGTCGTTTTGGAGTTTCTCTTTAAAGCCACGTCGAACTTCTTCCGACACGCCGACACCTCGTCCGACAGAGCCTTCATGATCTTTGCCGCGTCTTCTTCGGTGTAGTCGTAATTGGAACGGTTCGCGAGATTGCCGATAAGCTGGATGTTCTTGAGGGCTTTGGATACGCGATTTCGCGCTAGCTCTACGAACTTTTCACGGTCTGCCTGCCGCACTACCGTCTCCTGTACAGCGTATAAGGCACCTATGCATATATATTCGCCATATCTACGACGCAAGTCGTCTTCTTTGCGGCACCAACGGCAAAAGCACGACACTTTCGCCGGTTACCTGCCTTCAAATACCATATATGGGACAGATAACGCTCCGCAAACCCCCAAATGTGGTTGATTGTCTTCGCCGCACGAGTATATTCGACTATACTCATTCGAGGTAAGGGCATATGGTAAGGGCGAGGCGATCGGCCACCTGCGGGACTGCAGAAGCGGCGAAGAGGCTCGGCATCTCGAAACCCACCCTTTTGCGGTGGTTTGCACAGGAGCGGATCGCCGAGGTGCGGCGCGATCGGAACAACTGGCGAATCTTCACGGATCAAGACTTGGAGCGGATCAAAAGGGAGACCATGGGCAATGGCGACGGCGCTTCGCGATAACGGCGGCCCGCGAGCGTGGGGAGGTCGCCAGGAGGCTAAGTTTTTGGCGGTCGATTTTTTCTGCGGGGCCGGCGGCACGACTCACGGGCTCATCGACGCAGGCGGGTATGTCATGGCCGGCATCGATAAGAATGCCTGCTGCGAGCGGACCTATGTCGAGAACAACATCAACCTCTGCATCGATCGCAGCCCAGCCCGCTTCCTCAACTACGACGTTTTCCAGCGCACTGCGGTTTACCCTGGAGGGCAGCAGCGCGCTCTCTTCCGTGAGCTGGACGAGCTGATCAGCTACTATCGTCGTAAGGCCCCCAACCTTCCGCTGCTCTTCGCGATCTGCGCCCCGTGCCAGCCGTTCACGAAGCTCGCACGCAAGGAGATGAGCGACGAGAGGATAGAGCGACGGGCGCGCGACATGAACCTGCTGCGGGAGGCGTGCCGGTTCGTAAGGAAGCATAAGCCGGAGTTGGTGCTGTCAGAAAACGTCGCCGGGATAGGCGATCCCAAATACGGCGGCGTCTGGGAGGGTTTCCGCAAAAACCTCGAACGACTCGACTATGCGACAGGATCGAAGGTAGTATGTACGTCGCGGTTCGGCATTCCTCAGTTCCGCAAGCGCTCGATTCTGATAGCTGCACGGCGCGATCTGGTGCGTCCTGGACGGTTCGTAGACATTCTCCAGGAAGAGATGCTTGTGCCGGAGGCGGACCCCAATGCGGTGATGATCTCCGTTGCCCAGGCCATCGGTCACTTGCCGCGTATCGCCGCAGGCGACGTACATAAGACGGTCCCCAATCACCGCACGCGCGCGTTATCGGAAATCAATTTCAAACGCCTGTCGTCTGCAAAGCCAGGCGAATCGAACGCCTACCTGAAGGCGACCGTTCATGGCGATCTTTCGCTGCGCTGCCATCAGGACGTGAACCGCAAATTGCAAACGCGGTGTTTCTCCGACGTTTACACGCGGATGCATCCGGAGCGGCCGTCGCCTACGATCACGACCAAATGCCATAGCATCTCGAACGGCCGGTTCGGGCACTACGACTTGAACCAGGTTCGGGCACTGTCGCTGCGCGAGGCCGCCATCTTGCAATCCTTCCCGGACGATTATGTGTTTTATCCGAACGACGAGATCGAACCGGTCGCACGGATGATCGGCAATGCGGTGCCTCCGAAGCTCGCAGGCTTCTTCGCCGATTATCTCGTCAACTCGGTCAAAGGCGGCCCACGACGCGTTTGAGCGCAAGTCGCGAGGTCCATCAACAGGCGCTTGATATCACTCTTTGTCGAGCACTCCCAGACGATCACGACCGTCCAGCCGAGGGCTTCTAGGGAAGCGCGGCTGGCGCGATCACGGGCGAGAGTGCGATCAAGTTTGACGTTCCAGAACTCGACGTTGGAGACTGGCCGTCGGCTACGAGGACAGTCGTGCCCGTGCCAAAAGCAGCCATGCACAAACACGGCCATGCGGTAGCGCGGAAGGACAATATCGGGCGAACCAGGAAGATCGCGGCGGTGAAGGCGATACCGGTAGCCGGCGGAAAAAAGCGCCGAACGAACGGCTCGCTCGGGGGCGGTATCCTTGCCGCGGACAGCCGCCATTATCTTTGAGCGAACGGCAGCGGTTACTCTGTCGGTCATTGCCATCTCGCCATCACTAATATCCGGCGCCTCCCGCCGAGCCGCCCTCACCGCGAGAACTGCTTGTATTTCAGCCGGTGCGGGACGACGCTGTCGATCCCGAGGCGGCGCTTTTTGTCTTCCTCGTAGGCGGCGAAATTGCCCTCGAACCATTCGACATGGCTGTCGCCCTCGAAGGCGAGCATATGCGTCGCGATGCGATCCAGAAAGAACCGGTCGTGCGAGATAATGACCGCGCAGCCCGCGAAATCCGTCAAGGCCTCTTCCAGGGCGCGAAGGGTGTCGACGTCGAGATCGTTGGTCGGCTCGTCGAGCAACAGAACGTTGGCGCCCAATTTCAGCATTTTGGCGAGATGCACGCGGTTGCGCTCGCCGCCCGACAATTGCCCGACTTTCTTTTGCTGATCAGGGCCCTTGAAATTGAAGGCCGACGTATAGGCGCGCGAATTGATCTCGCGCTTGCCGAGAGTGATCATTTCATCGCCGCCGGAAATCTCCTCCCACACGGTTTTCTTGGCGTTAAGCGCGTCGCGCGATTGATCGACATAGCCGAGCTTAACCGATGGCCCGATCTCGATTCCGCCCTTGTCCGGCTTTTCCTCACCGGTGATCATCCGGAACAAAGTGGTCTTGCCGGCGCCGTTCGGGCCGATCACGCCGACGATGCCGCCCGGCGGCAATTTGAACGAGAGATCATCGATGAGCAGCGTGTCGCCGAATCCCTTCGAAAGATGCGAAAACTCGATGACGTTATTGCCGAGCCGCTCGGCGGCCGGAATGACGATCTGCGCCGCCGCCGCCGCCTTGTCGTTCTGCTTGGCGACGAGATCCTCATAGCGCTGGATGCGGGCCTTGGATTTCGCTTGGCGCGCCTTGGGGCTCGCCGCGATCCATTCGGCCTCGGCCTCGAGCTGGCGCCGGCGCGCCTCCTCCTCGCGGCCTTGCTGGGCAAGACGTTTCTGCTTTTGTTGCAACCAGGCGGAATAATTGCCTTCGTAGGGGATGCCGCGGCCGCGATCGAGCTCGAGAATCCACCCCGTGACATTGTCGAGAAAATAGCGGTCGTGGGTGACGATCAGGATCGCGCCGGGATAAGCGCGCAGGTGGCCCTCGAGCCAGTTGACGGTCTCCGCGTCGAGATGGTTGGTCGGCTCGTCGAGGAGCAAAAGCTCCGGCTGTTCGAGAAGCAGCTTGCAGAGCGCGACACGGCGGCGCTCGCCGCCGGAAAGTTTTCCGACCGCCGAATCGCCGGGCGGACAGCCGAGCGTGTCCATCGCCTGATCGACCCGCGCATCGAGATCCCAAAGACCCTTGGCCTCGATCTCGTCCTGCAACCTGGTCATTTCATCGGCGGTCGCGTCGGAATAGTTCATCGCCAGCTCATTGTAGCGGTCGAGGATCGCCTGCTTGTCGCAAACGCCGCGCAGCACGTTGCCCCGCGCGTCAAGACTGTCGTCGAGCGCCGGCTCCTGCGGCAGATAGCCGACGCGGGCGCCTGCGGCGACGGAACCATCGCCGGTAAACTCCTTGTCGATCCCGGCCATGATCCGCAAAAGCGTCGATTTGCCCGCCCCGTTGACGCCGAGGACACCAATTTTCGCGTCGGGATAGAAGGAAAGATTGATGTTTTCCAGGACCTTTTTCCCGCCTGGGTAGGTCTTGCCGAGCCCTTGCATGTGATAAATGAATTGGCGCGCCATGGGGTATGAGTCTTTCCGCCGGAAAACGTAAGCTGCGAAGGGTTTAGCCCCGCGGCGCGGGACGGTCCATGCCGCTTATCGAAACCCGGCGAGCCGACCAACGATCTCGATGCCGACACCCTCTGCGCCCTGGAAGAGGCCTTGACGGATTTCGCGGGCTGCGCGGTCATCAGCTCGCATGACCGCTTCTTTTTGGATCGCATTGCCACGCATATGCTCGCCCTCGAAGGCGAAAGCCATGTCGAATGGTTCGAGGGCAAATTCGCCGCCTACGAGGAAGACAAAAAGCGCTGCCTCGGCATCGACGACGTGATCCCCGCCGGCTAAAATATTAGCAGTTTGCGAGGTGAGGGGGGCTCGGCGGGAGGCAGTAGCTCTCCCGTCCAAGCGAGGGCCTTACAGCGATCCCTGTGTGGAATGTATGATTGCGCGGAATACGCGTTTGGCCGGATCTGAACACGGCCAAGGCATGAGGTCTATCTGCATGTTTCCGCGTTTTGCGGGGGCGTGGAGAGATCATGCAAAACACCGATGCGTTCGAGCAAGACTGGCGCGAGTGGGGGTTGGGCCGCCCCCTTCATCGTGAAATGACATTTACCCAAGCGGGCGT
>JBATYB010000464.1:0-2869 GCA_049673825.1 Methylocella sp.
ATGCAAAGGTATGTAACGCGATAATTGGCGCGAGACTCGAACGCCGCGATGTGATCGTCGCGCTCGGCGGCGGGGTCATCGGCGATCTTGCGGGTTTTGCCGCTGCGACGGTCCGGCGCGGGATGCGCTTCATTCAGGTGCCGACAACGCTTTTAGCCGCGGTCGATGCGTCGGTGGGCGGCAAGACCGGGATCAACTCCCCGCATGGCAAGAATTTGATCGGCGCCTTCCATCAGCCTTTGCTCGTTATCGCGGACACCGATGCGCTTGAAACATTGCCGCCGCGCGAATTTCGCGCCGGCTATGCCGAAGTTGTCAAATATGGCCTCATTGGCGACGCGGAATTCTACGCGTGGCTGGAAGCCAATTGGCGCGCGGTCTTCGCGGGGGGAGCCGCGCGCGTTCATGCGATTGCGACGAGCTGCAAGGCCAAGGCGGCGATTGTCGCGCGCGACGAGCACGAGGAGGGCGACCGGGCACTGCTCAATCTCGGCCACACCTTCGGCCATGCGCTCGAGCGCCTCACCTCATATGATGGAGCAAGGCTTGTGCATGGCGAGGCGGTCGCGATTGGCATGGCTTGCGCGTTCCGCTTCTCGGCACGCCGCGGACTTTGCGGCCTGCAGGACCAAGCGCGGGTCGAAGCGCATCTGCAAGAGGTTGGCCTGCCTGTACGCATGGCCGGCATCCCCGGCTGGAATGCAGGCCCCGACGCGATCCTGGAAGCCATGTATCAGGACAAAAAGGTCGAGCATGGCGCCCTCACCTTCATCCTTGCGCGGGCAATCGGCGATTGCTTCATGGCCAAGGCGGTCGACGCCACGGAGATCCGCGGCTTTCTTCAAGATGAACTGAATACAGGACATTAACGTCATGATCGGCGCGGGTGCCGGCGTTTTACCGCTCGATGTTTGGCTCGCGATCGCAACCATCCTCTTATGCGTAGCGCTATCCGCGTTTTTCTCGGCTTCGGAAACAGCGCTTACCGCCGCCTCCCGCGCGCGCATGCATGCCTTGGAGAAAAATGGCGACCGGCGCGCGGCTCTGGTCAACCGGCTGCTTGCGAGCCGGGCACGGCTGATTGGCACGACGCTTCTTGGCAACACGCTCGTCAATATCGGCGCATCGGCGCTTATGACCAGCATCCTGGTCGCACTCGCCGGAGCGCGCGGCGCGCTCTACGCGACCGGGCTCATGACCGTGCTTCTGCTCGTTTTCGCCGAAGTGATGCCGAAAACCGTGGCGATCAATTACCCGGACCGCACATCGCTTCTCGTCGCTCGCGTGATATCGTTTTTCGTCGCCGTCTTCGGGCCTGTCCTCATCGGCGTCGAAGTGGTGGTGCGCGGATTCTTGAAAATGGTCGGCATCGATACGAGCAGGCGGCAATCGATTCTGTCCGGGCACGAAGAACTGAAAAGCGCGGTGGATCTTCTGCATCGGGAGGGCGGCGTCGGACGTTCCGACCGTGACATGTTCGGTGGTCTGCTCGATCTTCGCGATCTCGAAGTGTCGGACGTTATGGTTCATCGCACCAAAATGCTCGCCCTCAACGCCGATTTGCCCTCGCAAGATTTGATTGGCGAGGTGGTCGCCGCGCCTTATTCGCGCCTGCCGCTGTGGCGCGGCCAGCCGGAAAATATCGTCGGCGTGCTGCACGCCAAGGATCTTTTGCGCGCGCTCGACGCGGCCGGCGGCGAGGTCAAGGATTTCAATGTCGAAAGAATTGCGATCGAGCCTTGGTTCGTGCCGGAAACAACCCCGGTTCAGGACCAGCTCCAGGCGTTCTTGAAACGCAAATCCCATTTTGCCCTCGTGGTCGACGAATATGGCGTGGTCATGGGTCTTGTCACGCTGGAGGACATACTCGAGGAAATCGTCGGCGATATCGCCGACGAGCATGATCTTATCGTTCAAGGCGTGCGCCTGCTGGCGGACGGCTCCGCGATCGTTGACGGCTCCGTGCCGATCCGCGATCTCAACCGTGCCATGGCTTGGGATCTGCCGGACGAGGAAGCCACCACGATCGCCGGTCTCGTCATCAATGAAGCGCGCGCCATCCCGGAGCCGGGGCAGATGTTCGCTTTCCACAATTTTCGCTTCGAAGTGCTGCGCAAGACGCGCAACCGGATCACGTCGTTGAAAATCATGCCGGTGGATCCGGGCGGGAGCGCGCGGAGAGATTAGCCTAGCTTGGCGCCGCCTTGCCGAAGCCGGCGGCTTCCATGCTCAGATGAATCTTACATTGAAATGCTTCGTCCTCGCGCTTGGCCAAAAGCCCGGCATGGGCCGCAATCGCGTTGCACAATGCCTCGACCCAAGGGATCTCCGCCTTGGCGAAATCGCTCAGCACATAATTGTGCACCAGCGCCTTGTCGCCGGGATGCCCGATGCCGATCCGCACGCGCCGGTACTCGTTGCCGAGATGTTCGGTCAGCGATCCGAGGCCGTTATGGCCGGCGTTGCCGCCGCCGGTCTTGACCCTCACCTTGCCCGGCGGCAGATCGAGCTCGTCGTGAAAGACGACAATTTGAGGCGGATCGATCTTGTAATAGCGCGCCGCCGCGCCGGCGGAGCGGCCGGATTCGTTCATGTAGGTTTGCGGCTTGAGCAGAATCACCCGTTCGCCCTCGAGCACGATCTCGCCGACAAGGCCCTGAAAGCGCGAACGAAGCGCCGGCGCATGATAATCGCGCGCGATCGCATCAAGAGCCATGAAGCCGGCATTGTGGCGATGGCCGGCAAAGGCTTTTCCCATATTGCCAAGGCCGGCGAAGAGAAGCATGGCGCCTGCTCAAAGCTGTCTTGGTTCGCGCGCAAAAATCCGGGCACAAACGCGTGGCGCTATTTCTTGCCCTTTGGCGGGGCT
>JBATYB010000465.1:0-4867 GCA_049673825.1 Methylocella sp.
GATGGCGACCGTGGGTGGCCGCAAGGTTATCGCGGCGCGGCGCGCGCGTGGCCGCAAACGGCTGTCCGCGTGAAATCCTTCGACGATAGGTTTAAGCACCTTTCGATGTTTTCATGAAACGCCGGAAAGCTCCGGGGTCTCGATCTAGCGGTTTCCCGGCGGGATCCGCTTTGCTTCCCAATTCTCTACCAGCGCGGGGATCGCGGCTTGCGGCGGAACGGGGCGGTCACCCAAATCGGCCGTCCGGCCAGCCGGCGCTCGCCGCAAAAGTGGCGTGAAAAAAAGTCTTGGCAGGAAAAAAGACTTGGCGGAAAAAAAATTGGCGGTGTTTCACTTCGGTGGGATTTAACTCCATGGGAAAGCCTCGCGCCGGGCGCGGCGCCCAAGCCGCGACCGCATTTTCATCCCGGGTCCCGGCGAAGCCCTTGGACCAACCGCATGGAAACGCCGTGGCGGCGCCGGAACGGCTGCGACGAAGGGCTGACTTCTTGCGCGCGGCGAAGGGAATGCGGTTTTTCGCGCACGGATTGACTTTACAAGCGGCGCCGCGCCCGCTCCCGTCCGAGACGATGGAGGGGCGGACACCGGGAGATCCAACCAGCTTTGGTACCGAAACCCAGCCAGCTCAAACCGGCATCGCAACGGAAATTTTCCCTTGCGCGGAGGCCCAGCCGCGGTTTGGATTCACCGTAACCAAACAATCCGGCGGCGCCGTCCGGCGCAACCGGATCCGCCGCCGTCTCAAGGAAGCGTTGCGGCTGCTCGATCCTCTTCCGGCGCGGCCAGGCCATGATTATGTAATCCTCGCGCGTCCGGAGGCGCTCGGCATGCCTTTCCTGGCCTTGCAGGGGGAACTAATCCGGGCGCTCGGCAAGATCGCTGCCCGGAAAAACCAGCCGCCCGTCCGCCGGGACAATGACGGGGAAGGCCGCGCCGCCAGCGACGCGGACAAGGCGCGGCGACAGAGTTTAAAAGGCAGAAAGCCCAAGGGATGACCAAGGAAACCAGAAATATCATGATAGCGACCTGCCTGTCGCTGCTCGTCGTTCTTGGGTGGGATGCGTTTTATGCCCGGCCGCATCTCGACAAGGAGCGGCAGACCCAAGCTGAAATGCACACGCGCGCAGTTCCTGGGGCGCAGCCGGGGCCGCAAGCGAATTCCCAAGCCACGCGTTCGCGAGCGTCCGGTTTGAGCGCGCCGGGGCCGGCCGAGCCCTCGGCGCCGCAAAAGAGCCGTGCCGAGGCCTTGGCCGAAAGTCCCAGGGTCAAGCTCGACGCGCCCGCGATTTACGGATCGATCGCGCTCAAGGGCGGGCGCATCGACGACGTGTCGTTTAAGGCCTACCGCGAGACGGTCGATCCCAACAGTCCGAACATCGTTTTGCTCGCGCCGGCGGGTTCGCCGTTTCCTTATTACGCCGAGGCGGGCTTCATCGCCGATCCCGGCGCCAATCTTGTCCTGCCCGGGCCCGATACGTTGTGGCAAGCCGATCATGATACGCTGACTGAAACTTCGCCGGTGACGCTCACCTACGACGATGGCCAAGGCCTCGTGTTTCACCGCAAAATCGCGGTGGACGACCGTTACATGTTTACGGTGACCGACAGCGTCGAGAACAAGTCCATGCAGGCGGTCACGCTGCACCCCTACGCGTTCGTCAAGCGCCACGGCAGGCCCGTGACTAAGGGCTTTTATAGAGTGCACGAAGGGTTCGTCGGGGTGATTGGCGAGTCCGGCGTGAAGGAGATCAGGTACGACAAGATCGAAAAGGAAGATCACGCGACGAAGAGCTTCGCGGGGACTGGCGGCTGGCTAGGCCTCACCGACAAATATTGGGCCGCGGCGGTCATTCCGGACCAGGGCATGGCTGTCGAGGCAAGCTATTCCGGATCCGGCGGCGCTCCGGTGATTTATCAGGCTGGGTTTGCCGGAACGGAAGGACGGACGCTTGCGCCGGGCGCTTCGAGCGAATTCACGTCCAGGCTCTTCGCGGGCGCCAAGGAGACCGCCACGCTCGACAAATATCAGGCCAATCTGGGGATCGAGAAGTTCGATCTGCTGATCGACTGGGGCTGGTTTTATTTTATCACCAGGCCAATGTTCTGGCTGCTCGACCTCATTTACAAGTTTGTCGGCAATATGGGCGTCGCGATCTTGTGCATCACGGTTCTGGTCAGGGGGCTCGTATTCCCGCTCGCCAACCGGAGCTATCGCGCGATGGCCAAGATGAAGATGGTGCAGCCGCAGATCACCGCGATCAAGGACCGTTTTCCCGACGACAAGCCCAAGCAGCAGCAAGAAATCATGGCGCTTTACAAGCGCGAAAAGATCAATCCCTTGTCGGGCTGCCTGCCGGTGCTGATCCAGCTTCCGGTGTTCTTCTCGCTCTATAAGGTGCTCGTCATCACGATCGAGATGCGGCAGGCGCCGTTTTTCGGCTGGATCAAGGATTTGTCGGCGCCCGACCCAACGAATGTCTTCAACCTGTTCGGTCTCATCCCCTTCGATCCGACTCAAATAGCGGTGTTCGGCCCCTGGCTCGCGATTGGCGCTTGGCCCCTGATCATGGGCATTACCATGTTCATTCAGATGAAGGTCAATCCGGAACCAACCGATCCGATGCAAAAGCAGGTGTTCACCTGGATGCCGGTCATCTTCACCTTCACCCTCGGCAGCTTTGCCTCCGGCCTTGTCATCTACTGGAGCTGGACTAATGTTTTGTCGGTCGTTCAGCAGACGGCGATCATGAAGCGGGCCGGCGCCAAGATCGAGCTCTGGGACAATTTGACGGGCATGTTCCGCAAGAAAGCCAAGAAAGCGACAACCTGAGTTGGCGGGCTCGCCGGCCGTGAAGGAGCTGGCGTGTGTCCCCGTCGACTTTGTCGAATTGGGACGCAAGCTTTTCGCAGGCGAATGGGCGTTTCAATGGGCAGCGGCGAACGCCGCCCAATTGCCGCCGCCGGGTCCGCCCGAGATCGCCTTCGCCGGCCGGTCGAACGTGGGAAAATCCTCGCTCCTCAATGCGTTGACCAATCGCAAAGCGCTGGCGCGGACGTCGCATACGCCGGGTTGCACGCGCGAGCTTCATTTTTTCGTGCTTGGCGGCGACGGAGAAACCGCGACATTGCGCCTGATCGATATGCCCGGCTATGGCCATGCGGCGGCATCGAAGGAAAAGACCGCGTCCTGGACCCGGCTGATGGGGGATTTCTTGCGCGGCCGGGCGCCGTTGCTGAGGGTCTTTCTTCTCATCGATGGCCGTCATGGCGCAAAACCGATCGACATCGAGATGCTGGATTTTCTCGATCGATCCGCGATGTCCTATCAGATCGTCTTGACGAAGCGGGACGAAGTGAAAGCCGCCGAGCGGGAAGGCCGCCTCGCCGCCGCGCTCGCCCTCGTGAGCAAACGTCCCGCCGCGTTTCCGGAGGCGATCTTCACCTCGTCGCGCAGTGGCGAAGGCGTCGCCGAGCTGCGCGCCGCGATCGCGAGGCTGCTGGCGGAACGCGGCACGTTAGGCCACGGGACGCGGTGATCCGGCAGTTCGAGGACTGGGGGGAGCCAGCCGGAAACGAGCCGCCGTTCGTGGCCGCCTTGCGCAACGATCGCATCGGCGCTCCTTCGTGTCTTCGATGGACCGGCCAACGGCGCGGCCGCAATTCCGCTCCTCGGCGTTTGCGCGAAGTCGCGGCCTGGATATTGATCGACGCCCGCGGCAAACCCAAGCTTCAAACTGTTGAAGCCGGCCGGCCAATCCGGACGCCTGGTTCATCCGTCGTCCCGGGCCAACGAATCACGGGAACCCGGGGACGGGGCGGCCTCGCCTCCCGGGCGCATTTTGTCCGGCGCGGCACCGGCCCGCGGCCCTTCAACGAGACGCACGACCATGCCGCGCAGGGTGCGCACGTCCTGCTCGGTGAGCCGCATGCGATGGAACATATTACGCAGGTTGCGCCGCATGACCGGCTGCTTGCCGGCGGGACGGAAGAAGCCGGCGCGCTCAAGCTCGCCCTCCAGATAAGCGAAAAAAGACAAGACCATTTCGCGCGGCGCGGCGGGCGAGCGCTGGACCATGGAGAACGGCGCCCTGGCATCCGTCGCGGCGCGCGCCCACTCGTACCCGGTCAAGAGCACCGCTTGCGCCAGATTGAGCGAGGCATAGGCGGGATTGACCGGAAAGGTGATGATCGCATCGGCCAACGCCACATCGTCGTTGGCAAGTCCGGTGCGCTCGGGTCCAAACAGCACGCCATGCTTCTCGCCGCTCGCGATTTTGCGCGCGGATTCCGGCATCGCTTCGGCGGGCGTCAAAATCTGCTTGTGCTGGCCCCGCTCGCGGGCGGTGGTCGCCCAAACGAAATTGAGGTCGAGCATCGCGGCTTCGACCGTTTCAAACAGCCTCGCGGCTTCGAGCAGATGCACGGCGCCAGCGGCGGCGGCATGGGCGCCTTTTCGATAAGCGCCGGACCGGGGCCAGCCCTCGCGGGGCGATACCAGACGGAGATCCGTCAACCCGAAATTGGCCATCGCCCGCGCGCACATGCCGATGTTGACCGCGAGCTGCGGGCGCACCAGGATCATTGCCGGACCGCCGCCGCGGCTTTCCTTGGTACGATTTGTTCCGGCGCCCGTCATCGGCGTCACATCTCCAAGTTTTACCGCCGGTCCAAGTCTTTACTGCCAGGTTTTGCGGGCGCGCGGGTGGCGTTCCGGCCAGCCAAAAAAATTGAATTTGCGTTCCGCGCGCGATTGATTATAAGTGAAAACTGCGGCGCGTGGCCTTCGGGTTCCGCGCCCTGATTTTTTGGCGATGCCTTTTCCCGGTTATCGGATTTCCGCTTTTCGTGGTCTTGAACGGGACATGAC
>JBATYB010000466.1:0-2553 GCA_049673825.1 Methylocella sp.
CGCTTTTCCGAGGTGAGCGTGGCATTCACGGCGACCCGGTCGGTGCCTTCGATATCGGTGCTTTCGAGCTCGCGCAGATGCAGATCGCTGACCCCAAAACCTTGCACCAGAAGCGCGCGGATTTGCGCCTCCTCGGTTCCCCGGCAGGTGACGGTCACGATATAGGACGTTTCGATTTCGGCGGTTTCGAGCGGCTGGCGATTGATCAGTCTGACCAACGGCCGCAGCACGAGGTTGATGCCGGCGACGAGCGCGGCGGCGAGGATGGCGCGGCTCCAGTGGCCGGCGCCGGCGAGCAGTCCGACCGCGCAAGAACACCAAAGCGTCGCCGCCGTGTTCAGGCCGCGCACGTTGACGCCTTCCTTCCAAATCACCCCGGCGCCAAGAAAGCCGATGCCGGTGACGACCTGGGCGGCGACCCGCGTCGGACTCGTATCGGTGAATTGACTCTCAAACACGACGAAAATCGCGGCGCCGAGCGAGACCAGCGTGTTGGTTCGCAATCCCGCGAGGCGCTGGCGCCACTGCCGCTCGAAGCCGATGGCGCCGCCAAGCAGGACGGCGATGATCAGATTGAGCGCGTCGTTCCGGAACGCGGGATCGAGCAGAGGCGGCATCGGTTCTTCTTCAACTCTGAACCATTTGCGCGGCGGTCACGCCTTAGAGAAAACGCGCCTGCACGGAAGAAGACCGGGCGCGAATCCCCGCGCATCGTGCGCGCAAAAGCCGCGCCGTGCGATAGTTGGACGACCGGCGCGTGGGGGTGAAACCGGTTCCGGCCCCGACGGCGGCCGGGATATAGCCCTTCCACGCGAGCTCGTTAAGCACATTCGATTGAAAAGGGCCTCTTGAGGGTTGACACATCAAGGCGCGAGGAGCATTTCAGTTGCAGCGGCCTGGCTCCGTCCAGACCTGCACAACCCCCGTTAAGGATAATGGGCAGTAGGTTTTTTATTAAAGACACACGCGGCGATCGCGTGAGAGGATCAGGGCCCGCCTGAGGCACGCCCGTCCGCTCACCCTCCGCCGCGACAAGTCGGTTGGAGGTGAGTTATGTTCACAAAGCTCCTCGCTATGTCCGGCGTCGCGCACGCAGGCCCGCCCGTCCGAGTCGGCCGCCGCGGCCGTGCCCGCGCGGGAGCAACGTACCTTCCCGCCGCCAATCTCCGCTACGTTCCCCGTTGCCACGCGCCGCTCGAATGCCGGTGGCGGATCGACCCGATGACCGGCGCCCTACTTGCCGTCTGGCTGGATCCGTCCGCCGATACCCGCGCGGTGGCGCCTGTCGAACAAGAACCCATCGACGCCCGACGATGCTTCTCGCGGTCCCGCAGGTCCCGCGCGGTTATCCCGCCCCGCGGCTTGCGGCTTGAAACAAGGAGGATCCGTTGAACGACGGCCCTAGTCGCCCCGCTTTCGCTGTGTCCCACACGATCGCGGGTTTTGGGAATAAGCCTAGCCACAAGACAAATCCCGCCATCGAGGCGGGCGCGGACGTCCCCGCCGTTTGACGGCGCCATGGCTCCCCCGCGCCTGATCGCGGGCCAGGAGGCGAGCCATGAATGCAATCGCGGAAATCGCGGCCACCCGCGCGGCCGTTCTCGACGAAGCCCATGCCGGCCACATCCACGGCGCCTTCGGCACCATCCGGCAAGGCGACCACGGTCCCCGCGAAAGCTGGAAGCACCGGCTGCAAACTTTTCTCGCCATTCTCGGCCCAGGTCTTATCGTCATGGTCGGCGACAATGACGCCGGCGCCTTCGGCACCTATACCCAGGCCGGACAGAATTATGGCACCGCGCTCTTGTGGACGCTGCTTCTCCTGGTTCCCGTTCTTTATGTGAACCAGGAGATGGTCCTGCGTCTCGGCGCGGTGACCGGGGTTGGCCATGCCCGGCTCATCTTGGAACGCTTCGGCAAGTTCTGGGGCGCCTTCAGCGTCATCGATCTTTTTCTCCTCAATGCGCTGACCATCGTCACCGAGTTTATCGGCATCGCCCTGGCCCTCGATTATCTCGGCGTCTCCAAGGAACCCGGCGTGGTGCTCGCCGCCGTGTTGATCATGGCCGCCGCGAGCACCGGCGATTTCCGCCGTTTCGAGCGCTTCTCGATGGCGCTCGTCTTCGGCAGCCTCCTTCTGGTGCCGGTCTTCCTAATGGTCCATCCGCCGGTGGCGCAGATCGCGCGCGACTTCGTTGTCCCGCGGTTGCCGGAAGGCGGCAAGCTCAGCGAGGTGATGCTGCTGGTTATCGCCATTGTCGGGACGACGATCGCGCCCTGGCAACTCTTCTTCCAGCAGAGCTACGTCATCGACAAGCGCATCACCCCGCGTTTCATCGGCTACGAGAAAGCCGATCTTTGGCTTGGCATCGTGCTGGTCATCGCCGGCGCTGTCGCCATGATGCCCATCGCGGCCGCGGCTTTCGCCGGCACGCCGGAATTCGGCTATTTCGCTGACGCCGGAGCGGTTGCGCGCGGAATAGGCAACTATGCCGGCCGGGCGGCGGGCACGATGTTCGCGATTGCCCTCATCGATGCGAGCGTCATCGGCGC
>JBATYB010000467.1:0-3842 GCA_049673825.1 Methylocella sp.
TGCCGGCCGGCTCATGGGTCGGGTTTGGCACCATCGCGGCGGTTTTCTGGTTGAAATTGACCCCGAGCTCGAGATCGTCGCCGCCGTAGGATTGGCCGCGCGGCCCTGACCCATAGGGGTCTTCGTATAGAGGCGCGCCATAGGCATAGGGACGGCCGCGGTAACGCGGCGCGGGCGGCGCGCCCGGATAGCCGGAATAGCCGTCTGAATAGGCCGGATAACCGTAATCCGGATAGCCGGGATAGGCCGGATAGCCGTCATAATTGCGCCACTGCGCGAAAGCCGGCGCAGCCGGAATCAGAAGGACCAAGGCCAGGATAAGACCTGCCCCCCGCGCGGTAACGCCGCCTCGTTTTGCACGCATGTCAAGCCTCGGGATTCGCTGTCTACCTCTTGAATGGCGCATGATTGTCTCAATAAACCGCAAAAGCGGGCTGCGGCTTTCGACGGTTTTGCGCCGGCTAACCGGCCTTGAAAGCAAAAATCAACCGGTTTGGCAAGCCGCCAAACCGGTCTCGACTCGCCTCAAGCCTTTGGCAAGCTTTCAGAGCACCACGACCGGCGCGCCAATTTTGACCCTCGAATAAAGATCGACGACGTCGTCGTTGAGGAGGCGGATGCAGCCGGAAGAGACCGCGCGGCCAATCGTATCCGGCTCATTGGTGCCGTGAATGCGAAACAAAGTGTCGCCATGGCGGTTGTAGAGATAGATGGCGCGGGCGCCGAGCGGATTGGCGAGGCCGCCTTCCATGATGCGCGGCAGATCCGGGCGGCGCAGCAGCATGGCGGCGGGGGGCGTCCAGCTCGGCCATTCGGCGCGGCGGCCGATATGGGCGCGCCCGGACCAAGCAAAGCCCTCGCGTCCGACCCCGACCTCGTAGCGCATCGCCCGGCCTCCCGCCATCGACAGATAGAGATAGCGGTTCTTGGTGTCGATCGTAATCGTTCCGGCCCGTTCGCCGGTCGGATCGTCGACAATCGTGCGGGTCGGTTGAACCTCGCGCCGGACATCGGTTGGCAGGCTCACCGGCTGCACTTGACGATTGATAAGCCCCGAGGGCGAGCCGCCGTCGAAGGCTTGCGCGCCAGTGGAGAGGAGCGCGGCAAGCCCGGCCGCCGCGCATAAACGAGTTGTCGAGAAGTTGAACATTGGTTTGGCGCCCCGCTGAGATTTGTCGCATGGTTAACGCGCAAGCTCGGCGGTTCGTTCCATCGCGAAAAAATGCGGCGTCGATTTTTTGCGGCGGCCGGCACGGAACGACGCGGATATTTTTTCCGGCGCGTCAGTTTCTCGGCCAGGAGAAATCGTCGGCGCGTCCGGGCTTCGGGGCAAGGGGCATGCCCTGTTGCAAGGTTTCCTCGATCAAAGTCCGCGCAGGGTTGTTCGCCGTCCCGGCGGTTGTCGTCCGCGTGGCGAGCTCGCCGCTTGGGGCGAGAGCGGGGCCGGTCAAAGTCAGGACAGGGCCGGCAACCGGTTTCGGCGCCGGCGGGGCCTCGCTCCCCGGCAAAGCCGGCACGTTCGCGGGCGTTTTCGCGTCATCCGGGCTTGGGACGTTCGCCAAGTTCGCGGCTGGCTCGGTGTTCGGCCGCACCTCGTCAAGATTGCGGCGGATCTCAGGCTCGACGAAATGGGCAAGCTTGCGCGCGCCCGCCTTGGTGAAATGCACCCCGTCGCCGGCGCGCAACCGCACGGTCTGGCCGTTGATGTCGGGGCCAAAAGCACTGTAGTGACCGGCCTCGTCGGCGAAGGCCTCCCAAATATCGATGTAGGTGGCGCCCGCCTTTTCGGCGGAGGCGCGATAAAATTCGTTGAAGGCCAGCGCATCGGCGGAAAGCCGCTCGCTTTTCATGATCGGCAGCCCGACCCAGACGAGGGGAATTTTCTTGTCGCGGAACATTGCCGCGATCGTTTCGATCCGTTGCGTGTAGGCCGCTTGCCATTCCGGCGAGCGTGGCTCGTAGCTGCCATTGGCGTCGCGCAGGGGTTGCCGGTCGTTGCTGCCGATCAACATGACGGCGAAATCGATTTTCTCGCCGCTCGCGAGCAGATCCCGCGTGGCCTGGGTCCAATCGAAGAAATCGTCGCGAACGAGGCCCGAGTTTTCTTTCGCCTTGCGCAGGATGGCGACCTCCGGCCGGTTCTCGAACGCCGCGCTCAATCCTTGCGCAAGCATCTGCCCGAGGCTGTCGCCGAGGACCGCGACGAAATAGGTTGGCGCGACGGCGGGCTTCGCCTTTGCGAGGGCTTTTTCGCCCGATTTTCCCGCCGGCCGTTCAAACGCCGGACGGCTTGACCTCCGCCGTTCCAGATAGGGTCGCGGCGGGGCCCGGTGATATTCCGGCCTTGGTTTCACGGCGCGGCGCGGCGGCGGATTTGGCCGGAACAATTGCTCGAACCAGGCAAAGGGGTCGATTTGCGCAAGCGCGGGCCGGCTGCCCGCCAGACACAGCAAAAATACCATTGCCGCAAGCGCGGCGGCGGCCGGCCTCGGCAAAAGCCATGCCCGCCACGCGCGGTCCTCCGGTCCTGAATTTTTCGCCATGCGGGCCACTCTACCGCACCGAAGCCTTAAATGCACGCGGCGCGTAACGGCGGCGGTCGGGCTTTCCCTCCGATGGTCATTACCCCCGGCGGCGAGCAAATTAAAAGCTCTAGGCGCGAATTCGCCGCACTCCTGATGGCCGCTTCGGCTTCGGGCGGATTTTTCGCGATGGAAACGGCCTTATGGCACAGGGTCATTCGATCGTCGATAGTCTCGTGCTTTCGGGAAGGCTCGACGAGGCGCGCTCGTTCCTGTTCGAGCAGGCCCGTCACTCGACCTGCAAAAGCAGCGCGACAAGTTCGCTTTGGCGATGTGTGTCGGTCTTGGCAAAGACCGATTTCAACTGATTGCGCGCCGTCTCCCGCGAAATCTTCAATTCCCGAGCCGCGATACCGGGAGAGGCGCCGCGCGCGATGACGCAGGCGAGCTTCGCCTCCGCAGGCGTAAGGCGGAATGTCCTGGCGAGGATCGCGGCGGGCGGCCCTGGTTTCGGCCCCAAGGCATTTAACGTCAAAAACGCGCGCACTTCCTGCGCGGGCAAGTGCGCCGCCCCGGCAAAAGGCCAAATTCGCACGATGACCGGCATTTTGTCCCGGCGCTGAACGATGATCGGGTCGGTAGCCAACGGGTTGCGACGGGGCGAGGTTGTCAATTGATCGATGACTTCTTTCAGGAGGGCCCGGGCCGCGGGGTCGCGAACGAAAAGACGCCGGTCCTTGATCTTGACGTCGTTGTCGAAAACGGCCTCGGCGGCGGCGTTCACCTCGTCAATAAATCCCTGTTGGTCGAGGGCGACCGCGGGCAGGCGCATCGCATTGAGCGCGGCAGTGGGAGAAGTCCCCGATCCACGCGCTTCCGCGGCGGCGGCGATCTCGATCAAGCGCCAGGTGAAGGAAGCAAGACTAGGCTCTTCCTCGGCGCCCAGATTGGAGACCTCCGAATTCACGTCGAAAAAGTTCATTTTAACACCTGGCTGACTTTTAATCGGTAACCCCCGGACGAGAGAAAGCGCCCGCCGGGGAGGATCGGCGGGCGCTTCTGACCGGCGAGGGGGCTTAAGAGCGGCCAGAGCCCCGTCGGCGCAACCAAGCTGTGACGATTGTATGTTATTGAGGACGATCCTTCCGCAATGAAATATGATTACTCAGAAAATCACCAAAGCCGGCAAGACCCATTTGGGTCTCAATGTACGTCCGCTTTAAGCCCACGTTCATCCGATGACCAGATTTCGGGGCTGAAATTGCCGCTTTGGACGAGCGCGCAGCAAATTAGCGCGTCACCTGGGAACGCGGGTTTAAC
>JBATYB010000468.1:0-12779 GCA_049673825.1 Methylocella sp.
GTGGACATGACGCCGCGCCTGGCCAACGCCGACGCGTTGCCCGCATGCCCGCGGCCGCAACGGCGGCAGAAAGTAGCTTAATCGATTGGGGAGAAAGGAACGGCCGGACTTCCAACTTAAGAAACCGGCCCCGTGGTCCGGCCGGCGGGGTCCCCTTCAGTTCGCGGAACATGGAACGGTCAACGCGGTCCCGTTCGCGACCATGGCAAACCAGGTCATTGTCACGCAAATTTCATACTGATCCACTACCCTTGCCAACTTTTCATTAATTTGACGGTGCCTTAATCTGCTCCACGCCGTTGACACAAAACGTCCTCATGCCTCCCTGCCTGCGCGAGCGCGTTTCTTGGTGCGAGATACGGGGAGACACCAAGATGCTTTGGATCAAGACGGTTTTTGGGCGGCGAGACGCGCCTGCCTCTCGCAAGCGCCTCGGCCGGATATTCGCCGCCGCCGCTGCTGTGACCGCCGGTCTCGCGGCTCCCGCTTTCGCGGCGGACCTCGCCGCGCCGCCGCCCGCCTTCACTTGGACCGGGTTCTATCTGGGCGCGAACGCGGGCGGCGTCTTGTCTCCCGGCAACCCCGCCTTTCAATCGCAAGGTTTCGGCTCGAGCGCCTTCGATCTTCCCGCCAATGGCGGCGCGAAAGCGGGCTTCACCGGCGGTTTCCAAGCCGGTTACAATTACCAGATCGGCTCGCTCGTGCCCGGCTTCGAAACGGACTTCAACTACCTCGGCAATTGCCGCAATGGCACATTCGCCGCACCGCCCTCCTATGCGCCGTTGGGCATCGGCTCGTACACCCTCTCGGGCGGCTGCTCGCATTATTCCGGCACGATGCGCGGGCGCCTCGGCTATGCTTTCGACCGCGCCCTCCTCTATGCGACGGCGGGGTTTGCCTATGGCGGCAATCGCGATCCCGGCGCCGTCGCTCTCAATCCGCCCGCTCCCGGCAATTATTTCGCCGCCGGGGCATCGCACTCCGTCCGCACGAAATATGTATTCGGCGCCGGCCTCGAATACGCGTTGAGCGATCATTGGTTCGCGCGGGCGGAATATCTCTATATCAATCTCGGCCGCATCGATCAGTTTTTCGAAAACGGCACCGGACAGGGCTTCGCATCGAGCCAATTCAATCAAAACCACATCTTTCGTATGGGCCTGGACTACAGGCTCGACGCTGCCGCGCCAGCCGCCGAACCCCAAGCGGCCGGATCGGGCGAGGCGACTCCGGCTGCTGAGCAATACCGTTTCCATGGCCAGGTGACCTGGGTCCCGCAGGGCTATCCGGGTTTCCGGGCGGCCTATTCCGGACCGCAGAGTTTGGCTCCGCAGGGCAATGTCGAGGAAGTCCTCGCGGCGACCGCCTTTCTCGGCGTGAAGCTATGGCAAGGCGCGGGGATCTATTTCGATCCAGAGATCGACCAGGGTTTCGGCGTCGGCAGCACGTTCGGCGGCAAATTCAGCGGCACGTTCGGCATTGCGGGGTTTCCGAACCTTTTCGCCTTCAAAGTCGGCAAGAGCGAGCCCTACATACGCGACCAACGCTATTTCCTGCGCCAGACGATCGGGCTTGGCGGCGGCACCGAGCAAATCGAGGCCGGAGCAAACCAGCTTGCCGGACCAGCGGACATCAACCGCCTGACCTTCACGGTCGGCAAATATTCGGTCGTCGATATATTCGACGACAATAAATACGCGCACGACCCTGGAAACACCTTCCTGAATTGGACGATTGATGATTTGGGGGCGTTCGATTACGCCGCCGACTCGTGGGGCTTCACTTTTGGAGCGACGGCGGAATGGAAGCAGGATTGGTGGACCGCGCGGGCCGGTGTCTTCCAGCTGTCGCAAATTCCGAATGGTGAAGTGATTGAACCCGCGCTTTTCCGGCAGTTCCAGCCGGTTGTGGAATTCGAGGAGCGCCACAACATGTGGGACCAGCCGGGCAAGCTGAAATTTCTATTTTACGCCAATGACGGCTTCATGGGCAGTTTCAATCAGGCCGTGGCGCAGGGCTTTGCCACCGGGACCACGCCCGACATCACCACGGTGCGCGCGCGGCGGGTAAAAGTGGGCGGCGGCGTCAATCTTGAGCAGCAGATCACGCCGGACATCGGCCTCTTCGGGCGGTTCAGCATGTCCACGGGTCAATACGAGACCTTCGAATTCACCGCGGTCACACGTTCCGAGAGTGCCGGCGTGGTGTTCAACGGCGATCTGTGGGGTAAAGCCAAGGACCAAATCGGCGTTGGCGGGGTGCTGAACGACATATCCAACGCGTACGCAAACTACCTCGCGGCGGGAGGCGTCAACGACATCATCCTGGGCGATGGAGCGCTATCCTACTCGGGCGAGCGCATTCTCGAAACCTATTACAAATTCGGCATCGCCGACGGCATAAGTCTCACAGCGGATTATCAGTTCGTCGACAATCCCGGCTATAATCTCGCCCGCGGGCCGGTGTCGCTTTTCGCCCTTCGTTTCCATGCCGAGTTCTGAACCGGCTTGCAAATCGGTCATAAATTTGACGGCTTATCGCCGCTATACCCCAGCCGAAGCCTCCCTCTAAACTTCGTCATCCAAATGAAGCGCTTATGGAACCCGGCGAACCCACCTTGGAACCCGAGCCTGGCGCTGCGCCGGGCAGGACCTCCGGCGTGTCCCGGCGGCGGCAGTTTGCGGTCCTTTTCGTCCTCGCCGCCATCGCCTTGGCCGTCTATTTGATCGGTCCTGCCGGATACCGCGCGATCATGTCGAAGCCTGCCCCGGCCAATGTGGCGGCACGATCCGGCGCAGCCTCTCCCGGGCTTCCGGCCCAAAGCATTAAATTGTCGGAAAAGCAGATTGCGGCGATCAAAGCCGCGCCGGTCGAATACCGTGATTTTCATATTGAGAAAACCGCGTCTGGCAGCATCGATTTTAATCGGGACAGATGGGTACAAGTCTTCCCGCCATTTCAAGGCAAGATTATTGCAGTGTTCACAGATGAAGGAAGGATGGTGACGGCGGGCGCGCCCCTTTTTACGATCGACAGCCCCGATCTCAATCAAGCCGAATCGACGTTGATCCAAGCCGCTGGGGTGTTGCAGTTGACCACCCGTGTCTTGACGCGGGCCCGCAAGCTCGTGAAGGCGGGCGGCGGGGCGGAGAAGGATCTCGAACAGGCGATTTCCGATCAGCAAACGGCCGAGGGCAATCTCAAGGCCGCGCGCAATGCGGTGCGCATCTTCGGCAAGGATGACGCCGAAATCGATCGCATCGTGGCCGACCGGCGGATCGATTCGTCATTGATCGTGCCATGTCCCATAACAGGCACGGTCACAGATCGTACTGCTGCCATCGGCCAGTTCGTTCAGCCGGGCACCGCGCCGGCGCCAATCTCGGTTGCCGACCTCTCGACCATGTGGATGAACGCCTTTGTGGTGGAGAGCGAAATTCCTTCGATTGCCCTTGGCCAGGAAGTCGATGCAACGGTGGCTGCGTATCCCGATCGCATTTTTCAAGGAATCGTCATCAAGATCGGCGCAAGCGTTGATCCAGCCACGCGCCGGCTTTTCGTCCGGTCCGCGATTAAGGATCCAGAACGTCTTCTGCGATCCGGAATGTTTGCGAGGTTTGTGATCCGCACCGGCACGTCGTTGCATTCGCCAGCCATTCCGCTCAGCGGAATAGTGCGGGAGGGCGACGGGACGATGTCGGCTTGGATCACCACGGACGGCAGTGTATTCACAAGACGCACAGTCCGGATAGGACTGCAACAGAATGGCTACCACCAGATCCTCGAAGGGGTGCAGGCCGGGGAGATGGCCGTTACCGATGGGGCTATATTCCTGAGCAACATACTTGCGGGTGGGGCTACCGACTGACCCAATTCATAGCACATCGCATCAAACCTGTTTCCTAAGCGAAAACGCCCGTGATCAAAGCCCTACTCGCATTCGTGCTGACCCGCCGCGCCATTATCATGACTGGCACGCTGGTGTTCATAGCCGGAGGATTGGCCGCGTTCTCGAGCCTCAATATCGAGGCCTATCCCAATCCAGCGCCAGTGATCCTGGAAATCACCGCGCAGGCGCCAGGCTTGTCCGCCGAGGAAATGGAAAGATATTACACGATTCCGATCGAAGTCGGTCTCTACCCGACACCCGGCATCGATACGATACGATCCACATCGTTCTACGGCCTATCGTTCGTTCGCGTCACCTTCAAATACGGCGTCGATTATTATTTCGCCTATACGCAGGCGGCGTTGAGCCTCCAGCAAAATGTCAGTCTCCCCGCAAGTCAGGTACCTCAAATCCAGCAGTCGAGCTTGGTCGGTGAGATTTTCCGCTATCAGATTGTCGGCCCGCCGCATTTCGGCTTGACCAATCTCCGCACGATTCAGGATTGGGTCGTCACGCGGCGCTTGATGGCGATCCACGGTGTCGTGGCAATCAACAGCTGGGGGGGCACGACCAAGCAATTTGATGTCGATGCCGATCTCCAAAAGCTCGAGGCCTTCAATATCACCGTGCCGCAACTGGTCACCGCCATCGGCAACGCGAATATCAACGTCGGCGCCCGCGAGATCACCATCGGACAGCAGTCGGTGAACATTCGCGGCATCGGCTTGATCGACGATGGGGGCGCCGATGTCATCACCAGCGGCTATAAGGTCGATGATATCGAGAATATCGTGTTAACGCAGTCAAACGGCGTTCCCGTTCTGGTTAAGGACATCGCGAAGGTCTCGGTTGGCCATGTTCCGCGCCTCGGCATTGCCGGGCGCGATCACGACGACGACATTGCCGCGGCCATCGTCGTCATGTCCCGGACACAGCATACGAACGCGGTCCTCCCCCTTGTCCAGGCCGGAGTCGAAAAAATAAATTCGGACGGGACCCTGCCCCCGGGAGTCAAAGTCGTTCCCTATTACGACCGCAGTTCGCTCGTATCCGTGACCACCCACACCGTCCTGCACAATCTAGTGTTCGGCTGCATCCTCGTCTTCTTCATCCAGTGGCTTTTCCTGGGAGATTTGCGCAGCGCCGTCGTCGTCAGTGCGAATATTCCGTTCGCGCTGTTTTTCGCCATTATCCTCCTCGTAATCCGGGGCGAGGAAGCAAACCTCCTGTCGCTGGGCGCGGTCGACTTCGGGATCATCGTCGATTCGGCGGTGATCTTGGTCGAGAATATCTTTCGAAATTTCCAGGCGAAGAGGTCTGAGAGGCGGACACTGCTGGATAGTCTCTTGCGTGGATATTGGGGGCCTGACCCAACAAGTTCGACGGGCTCTCACGGAAGCGGCCGGAGATGGAGCAAGAGGCTTCGCCTGATCTTCATTAGCGGGCTGCAAGTCAATCGGGCCGTTCTTTTCACCACGACGATCACCGTGACGGCGTTCGTTCCCTTGTTCGCGATGCAAGGCGTGGAGGGCCAGATATTCGGGCCTATGGCGCGAACCTATGGCTATGCTCTCGCGGGTGCGCTTTTGGCAACATTTACGGTCACGCCGGTTCTCGCTTCCTTTATGATTCCGAAAAAGGTCAAAAAAAGCGAAACGATCTTCGTTCGCGCGCTGCGCGCGGCCTATACCCCGCTCCTGGAATGGAGCCTCGGCCGCCGCGCGATCTCTATCGGAATAGGCGTAGCGTTCCTTGCCGTCGGCGGCCTTGTGGCAACCAGGCTCGGCAGCGAATTTCTGCCTGCGCTTGAGGAGGGGAACTATTGGATCCGCGCTTCGATGCCCTCGACGATGTCGCTCGATGCTGGCACCGCCGCAACCGCGAAAATGCGGGACATCCTGCTCCGGCATCCTGAAATCATCACTGTCGTCTCTCAACATGGCCGTCCGGACAATGGCAGCGACGCCTCCCCCTTTTCCAATGTCGAACTCTTCGCGCCGCTCAAGCCGTTCGAAGAATGGCCAGCTGGCCTTACCAAGGACAAACTTACGGAAGATCTTCAGAAGGAGTTTTCGGAAGAATTGCCGGGGGTCGGGTTCAATTTCTCGCAATACATACAGGACAATGTCGAGGAGGCACTTTCGGGAGTTAAAGGCGCGAACTCGATCAAGATCGTCGGACCAAATCTGGCAACCACCGAATCATTGGCCGCGCAGGTCGTGGAACAAGTCAAGACTGTCCGGGGTATCGAAGATCTCGGAATATTTCATGTCCTTGGCCAGCCGAACCTGAATATCAAGATCGATCGCGCCAAAACGGCAAGATATGGTCTTAACACCGGGGATGTAAACACGGTTATCCAGACCGCGATGAGTGGTGCTGTCGCCACCACGGTTCTAGAGGGCGATCGCCAGTTCGGCGTGGCCGTGCGCTTAGCGCCGAATTTTCGCGACAGCATCAGTGAGATCGGCAAGATCAAAGTTGCCTATCCGACCGCCAGCGGCGCCAATGCCTATATTCCGTTGAGCGAACTTGCCGCGATCTCTCTCGATACGGGGGCGTCATTCATCTATCGGGAAGGGAGCAATCGTTATATTCCGATCAAGTTCAGCGTGCGCGGCCGCGATCTTGGAAGCACGGTCGCCGAAGCGCAGGCGCTGATCGCCAAAAATGTGAGGTTGCCGTCCGGATACCGTATTCTGTGGTCCGGGGAATTCGAGGACCTCGAACGCGCCAACGCGCGCCTCGCGGTGATTGTCCCCATCACATTCCTCCTCATTATGGTGCTTCTCTACGCTCTGTTCAATTCCTTGCGCGACAGCCTTTTGTCGATAGCCGGCATACCTTTTGCGGTCGCGGGCGGCATTCTGGCACTTTATTTTTCCGGTCAGCCTTTCAGCGTTTCGGCCGCGATCGGGTTCATTTCGCTTCTCGGCGTGGCCGTCATGGACGGAATCTTGAACATCACCTACTACCGCGAGCTGAGGACCGGCGGAATGCGTGTTGCCGAAGCGGTATTCCGAGGCGCGGAACAGCGGATGCGGCCGTTGTTGATGACGGCATTTTCCGCCGGTGTCGGCCTATTCCCGGCGGCAATCTCACATGGCATCGGCAGTCAGGTGCAGCGGCCGCTCGCCACGGTCGTGGTCGGCGGCATGACGATTGGCCCTTTAATGCTGCTGATCGTCGCGCCCGCGCTTCGCATGCTGTTCCTTAGAGGCGAGGAGACGGCCGGGCAAAACGGGAACGGCGTTGCGCATCTGCAAGATCACGACGAGGCGGAAGACATATGAGCCGGAAACTGGCTGCCGCGAAGCGTGTCCGCCTCTTTGCTGATGCAATGGAGATGGAGGCGGGGCAAGGGCTCATGCCGGGCGATATCGGCGCAATTGCAAAAGCGATACATTCCAAACGGACCGAATTGCGAACAAACAGCAAATGCGGTGCGATGAGTTTTGCCGGAATGGCGGCGGGCCTGGCCTGCAACCTCTTGGCCGCCTGCGCATTTGGCCCCGATTTTGTGGCGCCGTCTCCCCCTAACGTGACGGGCTATACAAAGGAATCGCTCAAGCCTTCGTCGGCCTCCTATGGTTCTGGCCAGGGGCAAGGCCAGCGCTTCATGGAGAAGCTCGATATCGCTGGCCAATGGTGGGAGATCTTTCGTTCGCGCCCATTGAATGATCTGGTCGAGGACGCGCTGAAGCATAACCCCGATGTCCAGGCAGCGCAGGCCGGATTGCGCGTCGCCCGGGAGACGACCGAGGCGCAAAAGGGGGCCTATGCGCCGCAGATCTCCGCCGGTTACAATAGCTTTACCCAAAAAGCGTCAAACGTCGTTTCGCCGCCGTCATCGAACCCCTTTACCCCCTATCTCACCTTGCACACGGCTCAGGTCGATGTTTCCTACACGCCGGACGTCTTTGGGCTTGTTCACCGGGAGGTGGAAACGGACGAGGCGCTGGCCGCGGTACAGCAATTTCAAGTCGAGGCAACCTATCTCACGCTCACCTCCAATGTGGTGGCGGGGGCCATCCAAGAGGCCTCGCTGCGGGGTCAAATCGCCGCCACAAAAAAGATCATAGCCATCGAATCCGACCTCCTCCGCCTGCTGCGCATTCAGAAGAAATTGGGTCAAGTCGCGGAGGCAGATGTGGCGCTCCAAGAGGCGGCGCTCGCGCAAGCGGAAGAGACTTTGCCGCCGCTCGAGAAGCAATTGGCGCTACAACGCGATTTGCTGACCGCCTTGGCCGGACGCTACCCAAGCGACGAAGTGGCGGAAAAATTCACCCTCGAGTCCTTGAGGCTTCCGCATGAGCTGCCGGTCAGTCTACCGTCGAAAGTGGTGGAGCAGCGCCCGGATGTGCAGGCCGCTTCGGCCACCCTGCATTCGACTAGCGCCGCCATCGGCGTGGCCATCGCCAATCGGTTGCCGGTGATCAGTTTAACCCCGAATTTGGCCACCAGCGCCACCGATCTTGCCTTGCTGTTCGCGCCGCCGTCCAACGCCTATCTGCTCCCCGCGGCCGTGGTGGCGCCTGTGTTCGATGGTTTCACTCTGTACCATAAGCAAAGGGCGGCTGAAGCGGCCTATAATCAGGCCGAGGCGCAATACCGCAGCACGGTTATCACCGCGTTCCAAAATGTTGCCGACACGCTGCGCGCAATCCAGGCCGATGCGCGGGCGATGACAGCCTCGGTCAAGGCCGAGGACGCGGCTGCCAAAAGCCTTGCCATTGCACGAAAGCAGCTCGAGCTTGGGCAGGTCTCGACCCTCGCCGTTCTCACGACGCAGCAGACCTACTTGACGGCCATTCTCACCCGCGTGCAGGCCCTAGCTAGTCGCTATGCCGACACAGCGGCGCTTTTCCAAGCGCTCGGCGGAGGCTGGTGGAACAGGATGGACATTCCGGCGCAAGAGCCGCTTGACCTGGCCGATGTCTTGCGGGTAACGGCGCCAACGCCAAAGTGACGATACCTAGATGTGACATCGGCCGCCTGTAGATATTTTGCAAGAGGCCGGATTCTAGGTGGTGCGTATCAAGCGGCCTAGCAAAATTCGTTGTCGTTTGTACAGACGGCTTCGGCCAATCTGCATTGCGCGACCGCTTTGGTCGGCCTCGCCATGGCCAATCGGTTGCCGGTCATCAGTCTGACGGCGGACCTCGGTTCGAGTCCGGCTAACTTGGCGAATTTGCTTAGCCCCCGACTCTCTTTTGCGCGCTGGCCGACACCATCGCGCAAACCGCTTTCGAAGGTTTCACTTTGTATCATAGGCAAGAGACCGCCGAGGCCGCTCTCGTGCAGGCTGACGCGCAATATCGGGGCACTGTGATTACCGCGTTCAAAATGTCGCCGATTCGCCGCGCGCGTTGCAGGCGGATGCACGCGCGCTCAAAGCCGCGGTGAAGGCCGGAGACGCCGCGTCGAAAAGCCTAGATATCGTGCGAAAACAGGCTCAACTCGGACAAGTCAACAGCCTCGCCGTCCTCAACGCGCAGCAGACCTACCTGACGGCTTTGCTCGCCCGCGTCCAGGCGCAAGCTCACCGTTACGCCGACACGGCTGCTCTTTTCCAAGCTTTCGGCGGCGGCTGGTGGAACCGGGCGGACGTCGCGGCGAATGACGCGACGAAACCAGATATCGATGCGATTATCCCTATTCGGGCATCGCCCCCTCTTTAGGCAAAGAATAAGGGCGCTGTGCATCAATATGCCGGAGGTTATGTCTCATCCAGATTTCGCCGATAAAAGGTCCCTTGCCGTGCCGCCGGATTTGTTCGGCGGCTGTCGGCAAGGATGTGGACGCCTCGGCGCACGCGGGCGCAAGGTCGCCAGCGTTACGACACAGAGGCTCTTGCCGCCGCCGCCTTCCTTCGATGGACGACAAATGCCACATGGATGAGGTTGTCATTACTATCAGTGGAAGGAAGCACCGGCTCCGGCGCGCAGTTGATCAACTGGGGAAAGCTTGAGGTCCTGATCCATAGCCGCCAAAACGAAACCGCCGCCGCGCGTTTTCTGCGCAAGCTGGTCAGGAGGCAGATGCGTACCCAATGTGTTATGATCACCGGCAAACTCGGCTCTAATGGAGCGGCCAAGGTTAACGGTGCCGGGCATCCGCCTGGCCGCCCATTCCCGGTCAATCCTTCTTGGCTCTTTCCATCGATTGATCGATCTCATCAAGGTGATTGTCATGAGCATCGATGACTTTCCGCGCGACCGGCTTACCCGCATCAACAGGCCGAAGACAAGACCGCACCCACGATCAAACGCAGCGCCGCAAAAAAAACCCTTGATCAGCGGGCGCCGTCCAGACATGACAATGCCGGCATTGGCTATGCCGGGGGAGCGTCGATCCTGTGTGTGATCCTTATGGCTGCCTTCGGCGCGTGGCACTCGTCAACTGGTTCCGTTTCGATTGATACCATCACCCCGCCCAAGGTCGCGATGTTCTATTGGGGGGCGATCCACCAAACCTCGGGCACGGCGCTCGGCGATCGGATGGCTGATACAACCGGGCTCGGCTACGAAGGCGGGGCACTCGTATTCGCCGCAGGCTCGGTGCTGGTCGGGGGGGATATTTCTACGCGAATGTATCGCGCACCCTCGTGTAACGTGGCCGCGCGGAGACAACGGCCTTGAAACTTCGGGTCGGCTATGAATTGCAATACGAGTTTCCGCAGCCCACTCCGCTGATCGCAATGCTCAATGTCCATTTCTCGCGCGTTGCCGATCTGGCGGCGCCCGATCACATCGTCATCGGCCCCTCGGTTCCGATCTCTTGCTATCGTGATGGTTTTGGCAATTGGTGCAGCCGGATTCTCGCGCCTGCGGGCCATGTGCGCTTGTCGACCGACGCTGTCGTGACCGATTCCGGTCAGCTCGATCCGGTGGTGCCCGGTGCCAGCCAGATCGCGGTCGAAAAGCTTCCGGACGAGGCCATTGTCTTCCTTCTCGCGAGTCGCTTTTGCGACAGCGATCGGCTGTTGGATCTCGCTTGGACTCTGTTCAAAGATACGACGCCCGGTTGGGCGCGCGTCCAGGCGATCTGCGATTTTGTTCATCAGCGCATTAAATTCGGTTACGAGCACGCGCGGGTGACGAGGACAGCCTCGGAAGCCTACCAGGAAGGTCGCGGGGTTTGTCGCGACTACGCGCATCTGGCGGTGGCGTTTTGCCGCGCCTTAAACATCCCGGCGCGCTACTGCACTGGATATCTGGGCGACGTCGGCACCCCGCCGCCCTTTTCGCCGGGCGATTTCGCGGCATGGTTCGAAGCCTATCTCGGCGGCCAATGGCATACGTTCGATGCGCGCAACAATGTGCCTCGGATTGGCAGGGTGTTACTGGCCCGGGGACGGGATGCCGCGGATGTCGCGATCACAACAACGTTTGGCCCCAACACCCTATCGAGCTTTCGGGTCTGGACGGACGAAATTCCGGAAGGGCCGGCATGACCGTCCTTCTGGTGTTCGAGCAAGAAGCTTTTGCGCGCACGCGCAACCCTTTTGCTTGCGCTCAGCCGAACCCGGGGTCGCGCATTCTCAACCGGTTTCCACCAGCTTCAGGGCTCTCTCTGGAGGCCTTATCGAGGCATGGAATTCCCGGATGCGGGGCACGACCTCGTTGCGGAAACGGGATCCGTTGAATACGCCGAAATGACCGACCTTGTCCTGCTGGTAGTGCGCCTTCATCGATCGCGGAATGCTGGTGCACAGGTCCTGCGCGGCGGAGGTTTGGCCGATCCCCGAGATGTCGTCGTTTTCGCCTTCCACGGTGAGCAGCCCGGCGCGGCGGATGGCGGCGAGATCCACCGGCGCGCCGCGATGCGTCATCTCGCCTTTCGGCAGCGCATGCTTGACAAAGACGGTATCGACCGTCTGCAAATAGAATTCCGCCGGCAGGTCCATGACGGAACAGTATTCGTCATAAAATTCGCGGTGTTTTCTTGCGGAATCGCCGTCGCCGCTGACAAGATGATCGAAAAACTCCAAATTCGCGGTGATGTGGCGATCGATGTTCATCGCCATGAAGCCGGTCAGTTGCAGAAAGCCCGGATAGACATCCCGTCCCGCCCCAGGATAGCCAAAGGGCACGGCGCAGATGCAATTGCGCGCAAACCATGCGCTGCCACGCTCCCGCGCCAGAAGATTGACCTTGGTCGGGCTTCGCCGCGTGTCGATCGGACCGCCCATCAGCGTCATCGAAGCCGGAACGTGCGGGCTGTCCCGCGCCTCCATAAGGGCAACGGCCGCGATCAGCGGAACCGCCGGCTGGCAGACCCCGATCGCATGCACGATCTCGCCCTGACGCTCCTTGCTCAGGGTCTCGCAGATCGCAATCAGGTAGTCGATGTAATCGTCAAGATCGAACCGCCCGCTGACCAGAGGAATCGTCCGGGCATCCACCCAGTCGGTGATGGAGACGTCATAGAAGGGGAGCAACGCTTCCACCGTGCCGCGCAGCAAGGTCGCGTGATGGCCCGACATGGGCGCGACGATCAACAGCTTCTGTTGCGGCGGCCCGGGAGCGCGGCCGTCAAATTGCTTTTCAAAACGGAGAAGCTTGCAAAACGGCCGCTCCCAGGCCACCCGCTCGATGATCGGAACGATTTGGCCGTCCACGGCCGTCGTGGCGAGATCGAACGCCGGCTTCTCGTAGCGTCTGGTCAACCGCTCGAATATTTTCGCCGAGGCAACTAGATTCCGGCCGGCGGCGGTATAGGAGAGCGGATTGCCCGGATGTTCCAGCCACGTCCGCGCGGCATCGGAAACGGCGCGCGCCGGAGCCCAGGCGAGAAGCGCCATTTCATGCATTTCATAGGCAAAAGGCGGCATTTTCTTTCACATCCTTGCCTCGCGTCGCCGGCGGCTCGACAAGACGCCGGTATT
>JBATYB010000469.1:0-6711 GCA_049673825.1 Methylocella sp.
AGCGCGTATATGCGTATATGCGTGACGGTCGATACAGAAAACGCGCTCGCATCCGCTCGCAACTCAGCCTTTGCCGGAAGATCACGCTTTCTCGCGGCCGGCGAAAGGAATGCCAAACAATGCCCCGCCATCGTTGCCCCGAAAATCCATCTCGCTTGCTTTTGCCGCCGCTCGAAGCCTCGCCGCGCCACAGCTTGCAAGCCATCCTTTGGCGCGAACCGGAGTTTAGCGGTTTGCGATCGCGCAGGGGCAACGATGGCGGGGCATTGTTTGGCGCTCCTTTTGCCAGCGGGAATGTCGGTTCGCTACGATTAGGAAAGCTTTCTGGTGGGTTGATTGGACCTGGGAAAGGCAAGTCGCCGCAAAGGAAGGCGTCAGTAATCAAGAATTCCCAATGAAGCATTGGAAATGTTTTCTCGCGGATGTCTTTGACGAACGGGCATTCTCGCGCTTTTGTTATATCCTGCGTCTTGCCAACGATTGAGCGGATCGGCCAATCGAGCAAATCATCGCCTGGTTCCTTTAGAAAGACCATGCAACCCAAAATATCGACTATGTTTTGAAGGAAAAAACCGGACGGCCCGCAACTGGACTAATGCCATGCAATTCTTCCCTTATAATTCCATATTGGAGTGCCTTCCGGCGTTTTGCTTCACCCATTTTGTCTCAGACCTTTCAACTGCCGTCCGAAGGCGAAGGTATATTAGTAGGTTTGGTAGGAAACTTGGTCCGGTTTTGCGTATCTTTCTCTATAAGAGTCTCGCGTATATAAGTACGCAAAAACGGGTCATTTGCCCTACCAAACCTACCTAATACGGTTCAGCTTCAGGATCGTTAAGCCGGATGAATTTGAAAACGCAAACCCCGCGTTCGACAACGTCATGGAATCCATGTTCTCGCAAAGCTTCCGCCAATTTTTGTTTGGAAACGGGCGTTCCGATCTCGTCGACAGCCCATTTCGAATAGCTTTCGTAAAGCGTTTTAAGCCGCAGTTTTGCGCCTATCGCGCTGCGTTCGCACATGGCCGCGACCCATTGCCCGGTCGTGTCCATTTCGTTCCGGTATTTTTTCGTCGCGTCCAACACGACGGCTGGCGGACACAACCCGTTCGCGAGATAATCCTTGAGGCCGGCGAGCATCCAATTGAGGATTCCGGCGCGCTCAGGTTCAAGTTTGGTTTCCCGGAAATCGGCGACCTTTTCATCGTCTTCGATCGTCACGAGATAGGGAACGTAGTGGATGCGGCGCCATATCCCGAGGTCGGTTCCGCGAATCTTCGGCTTGTGGTTTGTCCGCAACAGGGACTTGTGCGTCGGCCGGAAATTGACGATACCCTCGAAGAGGTTGCGCCCGCTCATTGTGTCGCTGCCGCAAAGATATTTGACGCGCGACTCGCTGAGAGAGTCGCCATCGCCGGACTCGTTGATGAATACCGCGCGCTTGCCCTTGACGGCGACGATCTCCGGCGTTGGGCCGGCTCGCGCCTTTTGCTCAAGCAACACTTGGACATCGGCCGCACAGGCATAATCTCCGAGCAACCCGCTGATTGTTTCAAGTTCCGTCGATTTTCCGTTTTGTCCGAGGCCGTGCATGATGAAAAGAATCTCGACCATTCGCCCGGTCAACAGAAGGCCGAATACGCGCTGCTTGTAGGCGACAAGCTTCATATTGCCGCCGGCGATCTTCTCTTGAGACTTTTCCCATTCCGGGCACCTGGCTTCCCGGTCGTAGAAGACGGCCGCTTGCTTCGTAATGTAATCTTCTCGCCGTCCGTCGCGGAACTCGCCGGTTGCCAGTTCGATTGTCCCGTTACGCACGCCAAGCAGCATCGGATCGGAATCCATGTCATCCGGCGAAAGGACAACTTTCGAATTATGCTGGCACAACGCCACCATGCCGCTGAGTTGCGCGCGTGCTTGCGATTTCAAGGCAAACCTGCGGAACGCTTGACGCAGGGCATCGTCGGCTATGGAATCGGCTTCGCAGAACAGGGATTCAATCGTCGCCTCGGCCCGCCGCATGATGTCTGCGCTATCGTCGCGCCGCCAAAAAACGCCGTCCCAAATAAACCATTCCTTCAACGGGTGAACGTAGCGAATATCGGCTCCATGCTGGGAAGCGAGGCGATGCGCGTTCCCAAGCTCGGTCCATTGCTCGCCTTTGCTACGACCTTCGCGGTTGGCCGCTTGCTTCCTGGACGCCGCTTCGCCATTCGGCTTTTGTGCCCCGCCGCGCGCGCCTTTTCTCTGGCGCATCTTCACGCCGATCGCCTGAGCATCGTGTGGCGCGAGTTCGTCCGTCATGCGCGCGCGATCCTTTTTTGCAAGGCATCGTTGATGTCGTTGCAATCGTCCGGCGGGGATGCATCAAACACCTGCCTTCCGGCCGCGAGCCAGCGCTCGGCGCAAGCGTCGACGGCGCGGCAGTTTGCTTGGTTCGTGTCGTTTTCTCGCTGAAACGTCAGGCTCTCGACGCCGGCGAGGACAGGGAAGTTTTCGAGCGTGCCGGTTCCGCCAGTGGCCCATATTGGCCGAAAACCGACGAGCCGCGCGGACAGCGCCGTCTCAAGTCCCTCGGCGAGCGAAAGGCCCATTGTCGCGTTTTCATCGGGATCGATCTTGCAAACCGCGCCTTTCGAGCAACCGTTGAACCGGCGGCCGTGCTTCGAGCCATCAGGATTGAGGCGCGTCTTTAGAACCGCGACAAGCTCATCGGTCTCGATCGAACGGAACGCCGCGAGGATGCACGGAACATGCAGAATCGGGCTCGCGGGATCGTCCGCGACCCCGCGCCAGCCGGCTTCCGGGTCGAAGCCGATGCAGTGCGAAAGGTCTTCGTCGATGGCGATCCCGCGGAAGCGAAGGTAACGATCCGCGATCGTTCCGGCGATCGGGCGACTTCTGGCCCAATTTAGCCGCGCCGCGTTTATACGTCGCTGCCTGTCGGCTTCTTCGTCGCGTTGCTTTGCGGCTTGTTCTTGTTGCTTGCGACTATTTGGAGATGTGCTTTTTCCGTCTGTCAAATACGCGATTGCGTCGAGAAAGCTTACCCGGTCGAGGGCCTGAACGAGGGCAATTACGTCGCCCGCCGCGCCGCATCCCGCGCCCGGCCGGCAGAAAAACACCTGCTTTTTTGTGTTGACGCTGAAACGGTCCGTCCCGCCGCACATCGGACATGGCTGGCCGAGATTGCTGTGGCGTCGCTTCGTCCAAAACGGATAGCCGCGCCTCGCAAGTTCATCCTCGATTCGGACCGGCCGGGCGCGATCTATTTGCGTGCGCTCGTTCATGCCGCGCGCCCTTCCATTAAGACGGCGGCCGCGAGAAGCGCCTCGATGTCATCTTCGGTAAGATGGAAAGCTCGACTGCGCCCGATCGGGGCACATGCGGACGCGACCGAAATGCGCATCAAATACCGCCGTGGCCGTGACGGGGGCGTTGGCGGGACAAGGCGCAGGTGAGAAGCGCCGGTCATCGGCCGGCCTCCTTGAGCCAGAGATCGACGAGCCGGCAGAGCACCGAATCGCGTGATTCACCCCGCCAAAAAGCCGCCTTAATTAAAAGCCGGTGCTTAGCCGCGAACCTCTCAAGCACGCTATGAGGGGCTTCGCCGCGGGCGAGTTTTTTAAATTGGCCAGCTACGCCGCCGTACCAGGCTTGAGCCTCGACGCCCTTGGCTTCCCAAAAGTCGGGCGAAAGTTCTTGCGGCGGGACGGTTTTTGGGTTTATGGATGAGGCGTTCGCCGTCAAGCAAATCCCCTCAGGCCCGTCCGCGCCTTCCCTGCGCGGCGGGCCTTTCGGTTCAAGGGTCATGGATCAGCGCACCCCTTCCTTCGCGATGCGGGCGATTTCGCTCTCTGGAATTTGCCGGCGGCCGCCTAGCTCGACGCGTCGCACCTTGCCGGCCCTGACGTGCCGCCAGAGGGTTGCGCGCGAAAGTCCCAATAGTTGAGCCGCCTCGCCAAGCCGCCAAAGGCGGCGCTGCGGCAAAGCCGCGGCTCGAAGAGCGGGTTCGATCGGGAGCGGGAGGTTCATCGGCGCGGCCCCGCGGTCTTGCGGCAGTCCCTCGGCGGCAGGCCGCTGGTGGAATGCACCTTCGGCCCGATTAGAGATTCGGCCCAAGCATCCAGGTCCGCAATTTCGTAGATCGCGTCGCGTCCGGCCATGCGGAAGGGCGGCCCGTTTCCAATGACGGCCCTTCGAGCAAGACCGGTTTCGCTGATTGAAAGCCCGTAGATCGTGCGGAGATAAACGCCGGCGTAAAACCGGCCGACGTACTTTGCTCGTCTTTCGTCTGTTTCGCCGTCCATAATTCTCTCGTCGCAAATGAGGCGACGGGAATCATGACACGAGCTATGGGCGCTAAAAAAGCGAATAAGAGTTCGGTTGTTTTTAATAATTAGATCAATACGTTACAGCTTAGCAGGGCGCTTAATCGATGTTTTTGTTCTCTTTTTGTCTTGCGTTCATACTAAGGAATCGGCCAAGCCTTTCCATCGCCGGGCCAAAAATGGGCCACCCGGCAAAGCGGAGCGCAACCATGGCGAGGTCTTTTTGGCCAGCAAGCAGATAGCCAAGCCCGGCGAAGCAAGCGCCAAGCCAGAGCTTGTCTTTTGAGATAACAGGCGTGGGGGCAATCGAGACCATTCCTTTCCGCCTTATCGAACGCGGTCTATGTTTCTTGATTTTGCGTTGGATGAGCCGAACCCTGTCTTTCATCGTCGTGCTGCCATCCGGCGTTTGCCGGCGCTTGCCGCCAGGATAATTTACCCCGTCGCGTTTTGGGCGAGTGTTGACGAACGCGCCAATCATGACCATCGGAACTCCCTCTCGCATCGTGCGCGCGCCAATGCCCTCATCCGGCGTTTCGACGAAATCGCCGCCGTCGAAAATGTAGATCAGCATTTCGAGAAACGGCAAGCTGATAGCGCGCCTCCCCCCATAAAGCCAAAGTACGACTGCGACGATCATATTGTCCGGGAAATCATCGCGAAGCGGGACCGCCGGCATCCCGCCGCGACCTTTTTGCGGACCGGGCTTCCTGTTCACGCTCATCGTCCTTTTCGCATCGCCGGAACCACATTGACCGGCGCCTCCTGCTCGCAAAAGTTAGCCCATGCTTCCATAAGCTCGCGTCGCTTTTCGAGCGCGTCGCCGCGCCGGTAAGCCCGCTCGGTCGCATCGCCGGCGACATGAGCAAGCGCCGCCTCGGCGATCTCGCGCGGGAAGGCGGTGCAATCCCCCGCCCAATCGCGGAAGGCCGAGCGGAAGCCGTGCACCGTGGCATGCCGCACGTTCATCCGCCGCAAAACCATTTCCATCGCCATTCCGGATGGCGGGCGATCGAGCCGTTGCCCAGGAAAAACGAAATCGCTTGATTTCGCTTCGGCGAGCTTTTCGAGGATCGCTAGCGCGCTCGTCGAGAGCGGCACGCGATGCTCGCGCCCCGCTTTCATCCGCGCGGCCGGAACGGTCCAAATTTTTGCCCCGAAGTCGAATTCGGACCATCTCGCGCCAATCACTTCGCCGGTGCGCGCGGCCGTCAAAACAAGGAATTCGAGCGCCCATGCGCCGATTGCGGGCCGCTCGCGAAGGTTTGTCAGGAAGGCAGGAACCTTGGCGGAGGGCATCGCCGCGTGGTGGCCGCGCGAGAGCTTCTTCGGCTTCGGCAGGAGCTTGTCGAGATGGCCGCGCCAGCGCGCCGGATTTTCGCCGGAGCGCATCCCTTGGACGCGCGCCGCGTCAAGCACGGCTTCGATCCGGCCGCGAAGCCTGGAAGCGGTTTCGGGCTTTGCCTGCCAAATGGGCTGCAACGCCGCGAGCACGGCTGGCGTATCGACGGTCTCGACGGGCAGCCCCATGAGAGGCTTGCCGTACCTTTCGAGCGTCATGCGCCATTGCGCCCGGTGCTTGGTATTGCGCCAGCTCGGCGCATTGGATTTCAGAAAATCCTCGGCGACATCGCCAAACGTCTTGCGGCTATCCCGGTCAATCTGTGCGGCCCTGCGGCTTTCGATCGGGTCGCGCCCGTCGGCAAGAGACGCCCGGAACGATGCGGCGATCTCGCGCGCCTTGGCGAGTGGAACGGCATTCGCCGAGCCGAGCCCGGCTTCGCGTTGTTTGCCGGCGCGCTCGAACATAAAAATCCAGCGCTTGGCGCCGCTTCGATCCACCTTGAGATAGAGGCCGCCGCCGTCCCCATGGCGCCCAGGTTTTACGACAGTCGCGACGGTCCGCGCCGTCAAGCGGTTGAATTTCTTAACCAACGATTTTGTTCCGCCTCGCTCGCGCGTCCTAGGCGTTACCCTAGGACGTGACTGCGCTAGCATGACACAAAGTGAGACAGGATGAAACATGTCATCGTGGAATCGTAGTGGAAATATGGGTTTCGCGAGACACGGTGAAATCGTTTGAAACGCCAATTTGGCGGAGACGGAGGGATTCGAACCCTCGATAGGGCTTTATGACCCTATAACGGTTTAGCAAACCGCCGCCTTCAGCCTCTCGGCCACGTCTCCTGGGCGGCGCGAGATATGCCCGACGCACCCGCCCATTGCAAGCTCTTGGCGATTGCAGTTGAGCGAGAGCGGCGTCGTACGGCCGGCGTCCGCCCCTCCCGCAAGCGTTGCTTAAGAAAAGTCGCCGAGACTCGCGCGGCAAAGTCAACGCCACAAAGCGCCGCGCGACCCAAGTGCCCGCGACGCGACCGATT
>JBATYB010000470.1:0-1592 GCA_049673825.1 Methylocella sp.
GCAGGAGGCCGTGCCGGTTGGCACCGGCGCGATGGCGGCGCTGCTGGGGCTCGATTACGACGCGGCCCTCGCAATCGCCAAGCAAGCGGCCGATGAAACAGGCGGCGGCGCGATCTGCGAGGTCGCCAACGACAATGGCGGTGGCCAGGTTGTGGTGTCCGGGTCTCGCGCCGCGGTGCATCGCGCGATCGAAATCGCCAAGGCGCGAGGCGCGCGCCGTTCGATTCTGTTGCCGGTGTCGGCGCCGTTTCATTGCGCCTTGATGCAACCCGCCGCCGAGGTCATGGCGGCGGTGCTCGCCACGGCCGCCATCAAGCCGCCCTGCGTCGCGCTCGTCTCGAATGTCCTGGCGGCGCCGGTCATCGAGCCGGAAGAAATCCGCAAGCTTCTTGTCGCTCAGGTGACCGGCGTGGTGCGCTGGCGTGAAAGCATGGCCTTCATGGCGAGCCGGGGAATTTCGCTGTTCGTCGAATGCGGCGCCGGAAAAGTCTTGGCGGGACTTGTCAAACGGATCGCCGGCGCGGCACGCGGCGTTTCCATTGGAATTCCGGCCGACATCGATCTTTACCGGGCCATGGCTTAAACCCTGGCGGCCGTCACGGGAGTTTCATTGCCTCATGTTCGATCTTACCGGCAAGACGGCCCTCGTCACGGGCGCGAGCGGCGGCCTCGGCGGCGCCATCGCGCGGGCCCTGCATGACCGGGGCGCGATCGTCGGGCTATCGGGCACCCGCCGCGTTGCGCTCGACGCGCTCGCCGCCGAACTTGAAACCAACGTCCACGTCTTTCCGTGCGATCTTGGCCATAAATCCGCGACGGAAGCGCTTGTTCCCGCCGCCGAAGCCGCGATGGGAAGCGTCGACATCCTGGTCAACAATGCCGGCGTGACCAGGGACAATCTCTTCATGCGCATGAAGGACGAGGAATGGGACAGCGTTCTCGGCGTCAATCTGACCGCCGCCTTTCGTCTCTCTCGCGCCTGCCTCAAGGGGATGCTGCGCAAGCGTCATGGGCGCATTATCGGGATCAGCTCGATCATTGGGGTAACCGGCAATGCGGGCCAGGGCAATTATGCGGCCGCGAAGGCGGGAATGATCGGCATGTATAAGAGTCTCGCCGCCGAAGTGGCGAGCCGCAACGTGACCGTAAATTGCATCGCGCCAGGGTTTATAGAGAGTCCGATGACCGATGCCCTGAATGAGAAACAGAAAGCGGCGATTCTCGCCACGGTACCGATGGGACGGCTCGGAACCGGCGCCGAAGTCGCCGCCGCGGCCGTTTACCTGGCAAGCTCGCAAGCCTCCTATGTCACCGGCCAGACCCTCCATGTAAATGGTGGAATGGCAATGATTTAAATAGGATATGAGGCTGTTCGCTTGTATCGCGCGGGCTCTCGCCAACCGCGCTGAAGTATGTTACCAACCGGCTCAAGCGATCAGGGAGGCAGTTCGCGGGCGCCTGCATCGCGTCGATGCCTGCCTGGGGCGGCGAATTGTAGGCAAATCCTGGGAACGAGGAACAAACACCCCTGAGCGATGTCGCCGAGCGCGTGAAAAAGATTGTGGTGGAGCACCTCGGTGTCGATGCCGACA
>JBATYB010000471.1:0-2566 GCA_049673825.1 Methylocella sp.
GCGCCCGCCGGGGAGGATCGGCGGGCGCTTCTGGCCAGCGAGGGGGCTTGAGAGCGGCCAGAGCCTTGCCGACGCAACCATTGTGTAACGATTACATGACTTTTAACTGTGCTCAAGCATTTATTTGCGACCTAACAGAGTTATCAACCGAGACTTAGAGCGACCAAGACTTACATTTGACCAAGCAGTGTGTGACCAAGCTTCATTCCTTACCGGTTTTTTGACCGAACCTCGGCCGTCACCAAGGTTCGACTGTTATAACGCGTGGTCCACGCTTGATCCGCCAAAAATTTCCTCCCGCACCCCGCCCGCCGGAGGATTGTATCTGGACACGGGCGGGTTTCGTTCCGGACCTATTTTTATTGCAGCGCAAAGCACCCGATTAAATTACACATACAACTCCGGAATTTCGACGGCAGCTATGTGGTTTTTTCATGCCCTGCGCCTGTTGCTTCCTCTATCGGTCACCGGCCCTTCGGTCACCGCCGGACCAGAGCGGACAACCAGCCGGGTTGGATGAAAAGGTGCCTCGCTCAGCTTGTCCGGGACTTGCGCCGCCACCCGTCAAGGCCGCGCGTCGGCGGAGGTTCCGGAGTGGGAAATAATTTATCCTGACGGAAACAACAGCCGCTTGGCCAGCCTGCGGATTGGTTGGGGGGAGAGCCGGCTGATTCGCTGGACGGCGCGATTGAGCATGTCGAACCGCCGGACCTCGCGCGAAATCTGAGGCTCCATCGGCTGAATTTGCTTGGCGAAGCGGGCCTTCACCCATTGATAAAGCTCGATATCGTAATGATTCAATGTTTCCAGGCGTTTCCGCGTAGCCTCCGACACGGCTGCCAGCTTCGGCCGGTTTGGGGTCTCGTTGTTAATACGGAACAAGACCCGATGGAAAGGCCACCCATACTGCCGCTTTAAGAACCAAACGAGGGCGGTGTATTCTTCGATCGGAGCCGCGACGATGAAGCGTTCCTCGATGTTGCGCTTGGCCATTTCGAGATGGCGCCGCTCCACGGGACAGATCGAGATTGGCCGGCCTTCGAGATCCCATGGCCCATCGAGTTCAGGACAGCCGCTCAGCATGCGCACTTGGTGGTTGTCTTGGTCGAGACCGATCCCGCTATCCAAATATTGTTCAAGCGTCAGGTCCTTGATGAAGGGATAGCACGGCAAGTGGTTCGCGGTCCGAATGGTGAAAAAGTGGGAAATGACGCGATCCACGGGATGGCGCACGATTGTGAAAAACTTCGATGGCCGATCGAAGATAGTAGCAACGTCCATGGCAACGTGAGCGCCAATCATGCAACGGACCGCACGTTGCCTTTCAACCGGCAACTGGTGGTATTTCTTGGCAATTCTTGCAGTAAATCGTATCAAAAGAGAAGTAGATCGTACAGGAAAATCCGTATCGTGAATCGGAAGTTCCGCATAGAAGTGTTGATCTAGGAAGCAGCGCTCGCAAATGCGCTCCATCGTCTGTCCGCCCGTTTTCGGGATATGAAAGAATATCAGAACTTGGGGCGGATCTAGGCCGGGAATACCGGTGCTCCGGGAACTGAACAACATTAGGGCACGCCCTCGATGCGAAACCACGAAACTATCAATTAGTTAATCTTGGTGAGACTATCATAACGCTCATCACCATGCAACACGGCGTTTAGGCGCCGGTCTCCATGCCATCCAACGCGGTCACTCCGCCGCCTGGGTGCCCTTCGCCAAAGGCCGCCGTTCCAGAAACGCGAGCAAATAGCGCCCGGTGTAGCTTTTCCTTGCCCGCACGATGTCCTCGGGCGGACCGGCCGCGACGATCTCGCCGCCGGCGTCGCCGCCTTCGGGACCAAGATCGATGATCCAGTCGGCCGTTTTCACGACCTCGAGATTGTGCTCGATCACGATGACCGTATTGCCTTGGTCCACGAGTTCCTGCAGCACTTCGAGGAGCTTGGCGACATCGTGGAAATGCAGCCCGGTGGTTGGCTCGTCGAGAATATAGAGCGTGCGGCCGGTCGAGCGCCTGGAAAGTTCCTTGGCGAGCTTGACCCGCTGCGCCTCGCCGCCGGACAAGGTGGTGGCCTGCTGGCCGACCTTGACATAGCCGAGGCCGACCCGCGCGAGAGTCGCCATTTTTTCGCGGATCGAAGGCACCGCCTTGAATAGGCTCGCCGCTTCCTCGACCGTCATGCCGAGCACGCCGGCGATCGATTGGCCGCGATATTTCACCTCGAGCGTCTCGCGATCGTAGCGCTTGCCCTTGCAGACATCGCAAGTGACGTAGACGTCGGGCAAAAAGTGCATCTCGATCTTGATCACTCCGTCGCCCTGGCAGGCCTCGCAGCGTCCCCCCTTCACGTTGAAGGAGAACCGTCCGGGCTGATAGCCGCGCGCCTTGGCTTCCGGGAGGGCCGCGAACCATTCCCGGATCGGCGTGAAGGCGCCGGTATAAGTCGCCGGATTCGAGCGCGGCGTGCGCCCGATCGGCGATTGGTCGATGTCGATGACCTTGTCGAGATGTTCGAGACCGTCGATTCGCGCATGCGGCGCCGGATGTTCGAGCGCGCCATTGAGC
>JBATYB010000472.1:0-15899 GCA_049673825.1 Methylocella sp.
CTCCCGCACGGCGGACAATCTCTACTGGCTTGCGCGGTACGTGGAGCGTGCCGATTTTCTTGCCCGGATCATCAAGGCGGCGCAACGCCTCGCCACCCTGCCCGCGAGCTATTCCGGGACCGGCACCGAATGGGAAAGCGCGCTTGAATCGTCGGGCGCGGCGCAGGGTTTCCGGGCCGCCCGCGGCGACGCCGGGGAGGCCAGTGTCGTCGATTACCTGACCTTCGCGCCGGACAATCCTTCCTCGATCTGCAATTGCATTAGATTCGCCCGGGCCAATGGGCGGGCGGTGCGCACCGCGCTGACCGCCGAAATGTGGGAAGCCATCAATGGCGCCTGGATCGAGCTCGGGCGATTCGCAGCAAGCAATCACGGTTCCCGCCGCTACGACCGCGAGGAACTGTCGCATTTCCTCGAATTCGTCAAAAAGACGTCGCTCGACTACGACGGTTGCGTCGACCGCACCATGTTGCGCAACGATGCCTATTGGTTCTCGCGCGTCGGCCTCTATATCGAGCGGGCGGACAACACCGCCCGTATCCTCGACGTGAAATATCACGTGCTTTTGCCGGAAAACGAGGCGGTCGGCGGGTCGCTCGACTATTTCCAGTGGACCGCGATCCTGCGCGCGGTCTCGTCGCTCACCGCCTATCATTGGGTCTACCGCGAGAGCGTGAAGCCATGGCTGATCGCCGATCTTCTGATCCTCAAAAAGGAAATGCCGCGCTCGCTGATCGCCTGCTACGACAATATCGTCCATTTCCTCGACGCGATCGCCGGCGCCTATGGCCGCGCCGGCGCGTCGCAAAGACAGGCGCACGAGGTGATGGCGCGGCTCGCGAATGCAACGACAAAGGAAATTTTTAAGGCCGGCCTGCATGAATTCATCACCGCCTTCGTCGAGGACAACGACCGCCTGGGGCAAACGATCAACGGCCAATATCTTTTGCATTGAAGCGTTCGCTCGGGTTATATCTAGCTGCGCGCGCGAGCCGGACCCCAAAGGAAGGACATTGCCGGCGAGGCGGCGGGTCGCGGCCAAACATATAGCGGCCGTCCGTGCCCGCTGTTTCAGTTCTGTTTCCTTTGGGCTTGCTTGATAACCTGCCGGGGAGAGTTCCAGCACGGGTCGCGCCATGAGACCGCACGCATTCTAATGCGATATGAAAGTGGTTTTGCACCAAGTTGCGCTAGAATCGCGAAACGAGCTCGGGTGACGGCATGACGGTTCTTGTAACAGGCGGAGCAGGTTATATCGGCGGCCATATGGTGTTGGCCCTCCTCGATGCCGGCGAAAAGGTCGTCGTTCTCGATGATCTTTCGACGGGGTTCCGCGCGGCGGTCAAGCGCCCGGCAAAACTCATTGTCGGCGATGTCGGCGACGCGGCGCTCGTGGACGGCATTCTCGCCGCGCATAAGATCGACGCCATCGCCCATTTCGCCGCCAAGATCGTGGTGCCCGAATCGATCGGCGATCCGTTGCGCTACTATCTCACCAACACCGCCAAGGCGCGCACCCTTCTTGAATGTGCGGTGCGCGGAAAAATCAAACATTTTATCTTTTCCTCGACCGCGGCGGTTTATGGCGACCCCCCGGTCAACCCGGTCGACGAAACCGTTCCGCTTGCCCCGATAAACCCATATGGGCGCTCCAAGCTGATGACCGAATGGATGCTCGAGGACGCCGCCAAGGCGGACGGTCTGAAATTCGCGATTTTACGTTATTTCAATGTCGCCGGCGCCGATCCAAACGGGCGTCTTGGCCAATCGACGCCGCAAGCGACGCATCTGATCAAGGTCGCGGTGCAGGCGGCGCTCGGATTACGCCCCTATCTAGAAGTCTTCGGCACCGATTATCCAACCAGGGATGGCACCTGCATCCGCGACTATATCCAGGTCAGCGATCTGGTCGCGGCGCATCTCATGGCGCTCGCCTACCTGCGCAAGGGCGGCGAAAGTCTCATTTGCAATAGCGGCTACGGCCGTGGCGTCTCGGTGTTCGAGGTCGTCGATGCCGTCAAGCAAGTATCCGGCGCTAATTTCAAGGTGCGGATTTCCGGCCGCCGTCCTGGCGATCCGGCCTCGCTCGTCGCTTGTGCGAAGCGCATAAAGGCCGTGCTCGGCTGGAAGCCGAAATACCACGATCTTCCAACCATCGTTGGTCAAGCGCTTGATTGGGAGCGCCGCCTGCGCGACAAATCCGTCACGGGGGAGCCCGCGGGGGCGCATTCCTTGGCGTGCGACGCGGTCTGATCAAGTGTTCATGGATTCGAAGAAGGTTGCGTTGCCCTTCGGCGTTTCCCGCAATTTGCCGAGCAGGAATTCGATCCCATCGATCGTGCCCATCGGATTGAGAATACGCCGCAGCACATACATTTTCTTCAAGATGTCGGGGGGCACCAGCAATTCCTCCTTGCGGGTGCCGGAGCGCGTGATGTCGATTGCCGGATAAGTCCGTTTGTCGGCAACCTTGCGGTCGAGAATGATTTCCGAATTGCCGGTGCCCTTGAATTCCTCGAAGATTACTTCGTCCATGCGCGAGCCGGTATCGATGAGCGCGGTCGCGATGATCGTCAGCGAGCCGCCCTCCTCGATATTGCGCGCGGCGCCAAAGAATCGCTTGGGGCGCTGCAGGGCATTGGCGTCGACGCCGCCGGTCAGAACCTTGCCCGAGGAGGGCACGACCGTGTTGTACGCGCGGCCAAGCCTCGTGATCGAGTCGAGGAGGATCACCACGTCGCGGCCATGTTCGACGAGACGCTTGGCCTTCTCAATGACCATTTCGGCGACCTGGACATGGCGTACCGCGGGCTCGTCGAAGGTCGAGGATACGACCTCGCCGCTGACCGATCTTTGCATGTCGGTGACCTCTTCCGGCCGCTCATCGATCAACAGCACGATTAGATAGCATTCCGGGTGATTGGCGGTCACCGATTGGGCGATATTTTGCAAAAGCACCGTCTTGCCGGTGCGCGGCGGCGAGACGATTAAGGCGCGCTGGCCCTTACCGATCGGCGCAACGATATCGATGACGCGCGCCGACAAATCCTTCTTGGTGGAATCGTCGACCTCGAGCTTCAGCCGCTGGTCGGGATAGAGCGGTGTCAGATTGTCGAAGTGAACCTTGTGCCGGATTTTTTCCGGGTCCTCGAAATTGATCGTGTTGACCTTGAGCAGCGCGAAATACCGCTCGCCTTCCTTGGGACCGCGGATCAAGCCTTCCACTGTATCGCCCGTGCGCAAGCCGAACCGGCGAATCTGGGACGGCGATACATAAATATCGTCGGGTCCAGCCAGATAATTGGCGTCGGGAGACCGCAGGAAGCCGAAGCCGTCCTGCAAGACCTCGATGACGCCCTCGCCGACGATCTCGATGTCGCGACTCGCCAGTTGCTTGAGAATCGCAAACATCAGCTCTTGCTTGCGCATGATCGAAGCGTTCTCGACTTCATGTTTCTCCGCGAAGGCGAGCAGTTCGGTCGGCGACTTGAGCTTCAAGTCCTGCAGTTTGATTTCCTGCATTGGTGATGAAGTCCTTGGAAGGGTGCCGCGGATCTGGCCGCGCGGAAAAGGGGGGCGATTGGCGCAGCCTGGTCCTGCAATGACCGGCGCTAGCGCTCTTAACGACGCGCGCGAGCAGCGCCAAGCTATGTTAGTTCATACGCGGGGGGTCCGTATTAAGTAGATCGATTGGAAGGCTTTGACAAGCAAAATGATGTTAGGGTAGCGCGCCGGTATGATTTCTCGGGCGTGTCGATCGTGGCCCCAATGTCTGCAACTGACCTAAGCTTATCGGTTATGCCAGCCGCCATCGCGGGGCTAATGCGAAACGTCTTGTGAATGCGCGCGAAATTGTGGTGCTCGCAGTGCAACGCGACCGAAAGGGCGTGCCTCGCGATCTTTTTGGAAGAGACGTTCGTCAGCCTAATGAGCCTGCGGATGCTCATTCGCGTCGCGAGGTTCTGGCGTTCGCCAAATGACGTGCTGATATGCTTTGGGTCTGCGGGTCCTTCAATCGGCGTCGTGACTGCGCCAGAGCATTCGGACGGGTCGTAAGGCTGGGTCGACCGGTTAATCCGTCGGCGATATAACCACCGACGCCCCTTCTATGGTTGGTATATCGATGGCGGTTCGGGTCAAAACCGGCCGCCGCCTTGTCCAAAGGCCGCCAGATGTGTGAGACCGTGTAACGATTTTGCTCCGATTGCCGACCGTTTTTGGACGATCCGCGCTACGGGCGTGAGCGGCGTAATTGCTGGACTTTCGGTTAAAGATGGACGATTTGCATAGTTTTGAGGAGCCTTTTCCAGCAATGACCGGAACATTTTTGGCGGCGCCCGCGCCCCACGCGCCCGCGAAAGCCTGCGCCCAGGCGGGCGTGCGGCGGCTCGCGCTCGCCGATTTTCGCTCCTATGCCTCGCTCGATCTTGCCGTTGCCGCGCGCCTCATCGTGCTGACCGGAGACAATGGCGCGGGCAAAACCAATCTTCTCGAGGCCCTCTCGCTGCTTGCGCCTGGACGTGGCCTGCGCCGGGCGGAATTGCGAGATTGCGCGCGAAGCAACGGCGGGGGCGGCTTCGCGGTTTCGGTCGAGCTCGAAACGCAAATGGGCCGCGTCCAGCTTGGGACCGGGATCGAGCCGCAACCGAACGCGCCAGTGCTGCGCAAATTCCGGATCGACCGCGCGCCGGCCAGGTCCATACGCGGCTTTTCCGATCATGTCCGCGTGGTATGGCTGACGCCCGCGATGGACGGGCTTTTCATGGGCCCGGCAGGCGACCGGCGGCGGTTTCTCGACCGGCTCGTGCTCGCCATCGATGCCGATCACGGGACCCGCGTGGCCTCGCTCGAACGGGCGTTGCGCAGCCGCAACCGTTTGCTGGAGGAGGGTCCTGGCGCCGACCGCGGCTGGCTCGACGCGATCGAAACGGAAGCCGCCGAGCTCGCCATCGCGGTTGCCGCGGCCCGGATTGAGACCGTATCGCGGCTTTCGGCGCTCATTGCGGAGACGCGGGATAATACCTCGCCCTTTCCATGGGCGGATGTCGCCTTGGAAGGCGATGTCGAGCGCCTGGCGGGGACCTGCCCGGCACTCGAAGCCGAAGACATTTATCGTGGCATCTTGCGCCGCAACCGGTCCCGCGACGCGGCGGCGGGGCGCACCTTGATCGGGCCGCAGGCGAGCGATCTTTGCGTGCGCCACGGCCCGAAACAAGTCCCGGCGGCACAGTCCTCGACGGGAGAACAAAAGGCGCTCCTCGCCGGATTGGTTCTGGCGCACGCCCGGCTTGCGGCAACGATGAGCGGATTGACGCCGCTCGTCCTCCTCGACGAGATCGCCGCCCATTTCGATCCGGTCCGGCGCGACGCCCTCTTCGAAGCGCTCGAAACCTTGGGCGGGCAGATCTGGCTCTCCGGCGCGGACAGGGCGACGTTCGGGACAATCGAAAAACGCGCGCTGATGTTGAAAGTGACGCCGGGGTCGGTCATATCCGGATTCCAGGGGTAGCTGCCGGTTCCGCGAAATCGCGAAATCCGCCCCTATTTCTCGCTGTTGGTATACCTCGAAGCGGGCCGTCTATCCCTTCGAGGTTCAGGTTAGCGATGTTTCAGGCCGGGCGGCTCGTGCTCCGAGGCCGGGTGCTCTATGGAGTCGACGGAGAATCCAAGAACGCCGTTAAGCTCGTTCCGCGAGACGCAAGGCCATGGGAGCGCCGGTTCATGTGGAACCAATTTATCGACTTTGTGCTGCAGCAGCAGAGGACAATCGAAATCGCCGCCGCGTTCCTTCTGGGCACCGGCAGTTGGGGGATCGTGGGCACAACGATCCGGGCCGCCTTTAGATTGCGGCCGCGGCGGAGGCAAACGCCACCGCCGGAGGGTGAGACCGCAACTCCGGCTCACGAAGCGCCGGCCGGCGGCGTCGCGGAAGCCGCCGCGCCTGCCCTCTCTGCTCTGGTGCAAGACGAAGCTTTCGAGCCGGAATCCACCGCGCGCGAAAGTGCTCTCGTCGGGCCGCCCCTTGCCGGACAAAAGCGGAGCTGGTGGGCACGACTGCGCGATGGGCTGTCGCGCTCGTCCGATTCGATCGGGGAAGGCCTCGCCGCGATCCTCGCCAAGCGCAAGCTCGACGCTTCGATGCTCGACGATTTGGAGGACGTGCTGATCCGCGCCGATCTCGGCGCCGCGACGGCGGCGAGGATCGCGAAAGCGATTGGCCACGGCCGCTACGACAAGAATGTCGGCGTCGAGGAGGTCAAGGCGGTCCTCGCCGCGGAAATCGAGGGCGCGCTAGCCCCTTATGCCCGGCCGCTGGAGATCGATGCCAGCAAGAAACCTTTCGTCATTCTCGTGGCCGGGGTGAACGGATCGGGCAAAACGACGACCATCGGCAAGCTCGCGGCGCGATTTTCAAGCAACGGGAATAGCGTGCTGCTTGCCGCTGGCGACACGTTCCGCGCCGCCGCGATCGAGCAATTGCGGATCTGGGGCGAGCGCGTTGGCTGTCCGGTCATTGCCCGCGAACAGGGGAGCGATGCCTCGGCGCTGGCTTTCGATGCGATCAAAGCCGCGCGGGAATGTGGCGCCGGGGTGATGCTGATGGACACCGCCGGGCGGCTGCAAAACCGGGCCGAGCTCATGGCCGGACTTAAAAAAATCATACGCGTCATGAAAAAGGTCGATCCCGGCGCGCCGCACGCCGTGCTTCTTGTCCTCGATGCGACGGTCGGCCAAAACGCGATCAAGCAGGTCGAGATTTTCGGCCGCGTCGCCGGCGTTACAGGTCTTGTCATGACCAAGCTCGACGGAACCGCGCGCGGCGGCATCCTCGTCGCGATCGCGGAGAAATTCCGGCTTCCGGTGCATTTCATCGGGGTCGGCGAGGGCGTGGGCGACCTCGAATCGTTCGAGGCGCGGGATTTTGCCCGCGCTATAGCTGGTCTGGAAGATTAAGATTTGTGCTAAACCCTCGCGGCGAAATCACCGGAAAGGTCAAACCGAATGAACGAAATGCAGGCCGGCGCCGCCGTACCGAAGGCGAAGCGTGGCAGGTTGCAATCGCCTTGGCTCAAATTCGGCGTGGACATGGGGCCGCTAATCCTGTTCTTTTTCGCAAACGCGCGGCCAAAACTTTTCCAGCCCGCGGTCGCGCCATTCCTGCCGCCGCCGATCCTGAGCGGCCCAAACGCCGGGCTCTTCACCGCAACCCTCGTCTTGATGGCGGCGGTCGCTGTGGCCCTCGCCGTCTCGTTTGTTTTGACACGGCGGCTCCCGGCCGTGCCGCTCATGACTGCGGTTCTGGTGCTTGTTTTCGGCGGGCTCACTCTTTATTTGCAGGATGCCGCCTTCATCAAGATGAAGCCGACCGTGCTCTACGCCGGCTTCGGGGTTGCGCTCATCGGCGGCCTCGCGATGAATAAGCCGGTTCTGCCGGTCATTTTCGACACTGCCATGGCCTTGACCGAGTCCGGCTGGCGGCTCCTCACCTTGCGTTGGGGAGGCTTCTTTTTCGCGCTTGCGCTTCTGAACGAGATCGTTTGGCGCACCCAATCGAACGATGCCTGGGTCGCCTTTAAGTTCCCAGGAATTTTTATTCTGATTGTTCTTTTCTCGCTGGCTCAGGTGCCGCTCGTCCTACGCCATAACCTGCCAGACGAAGAGGCGGACGACGCACCGGATCATAATTGAGTTTGGCTTCATGGACCGGGCGGCCTCGCTGCCAAGACTTGGAGACGCGCCACCGCCGGGCGGAGGGCAAGCCGCGCCGCGATCAGGGCCTATATTGCTGAATGCGGGTCGTGCGCAGTCCGGCCAGCCCGTATTGGTCGATCGACAATTGCCAGGACAGAAATTCATCGACGGTCAATGTATAGCGGCTGCACGCCTCGTCCAGCGGCAACAGGCCGCCGCGCACCGCCGCCACGACTTCGGCCTTCCGCCGGATCACCCAGCGCTTGGTCGTGGAAGGCGGCAGATCCGCGACGGTCAAGGGGCTGCCGTCGGGCCCGATGACATATTTCGTCCTGAGACGGTTTGGTTCGGCCATGTTCGAAACTCACGTATCAGACTGACTTGTTGGCAGACAAAATAGGCGAGGTGTTTTAAGATTTGCCTAAACCAAAGCTGCGCGTTTGCTAACGAAATTCCATTCCAAAGCGCTTTATTATTTGGCGCGACCGCGATGTTGGGGGCTTTATGTCTCTAATTGAGACGATTGATTTGCATAACGTTAAGGAAGCAGCCTGGCGCGGCGCCCGGGAGGACAAGAGGCACGTGAATTTGCATTTGGGATAGGGGAGGTATTAAATAAGGCTGCCGCGCAACGCAGGTTCGTGCTCGTGGTGACAAGAGCAAGCGCCAGGTTTCGCGCTTGGGACCGCCGGATTGGCTGCTGAGAGTCGCGTAGCGACGCGTGACCCGGCAACCTGCCTTCGAACCGGAGTACCGGATCACTCCGGCACGCGGCAAACGGACACTTGCCGGCCAATTGATCGAGCGATGGGCGATGGCCATGAACGAAAATCCCGCGCCGGGAGGGATTGAAGATCCCAATAGTCTAGGGTTCAATAAGCCCGCGGCGCAAACACGCGTGGTCGTCGCGATGTCGGGCGGAGTCGACTCCTCGGTCGTAGCCGCATTGCTCATGGAGCAAGGCTACGATGTCATCGGCGTGACGCTACAGCTTTACGATCATGGCGCCGCGGTTCACCGCAAAGGATCCTGTTGCGCCGGACAAGACATTCACGATGCGCGTCTTACCGCCGCCCGCCTCGGCATCCCGCACTATGTGCTTGACTACGAGGAGAGGTTCAAGCGCAAGGTCATCTCGCCGTTCGCGCAAAGTTATGCGGCGGGGCAAACGCCCATACCCTGCGTCGCCTGCAACAGCGAAATCAAATTTGCCGATCTCCTTGAAACGGCGCAAGACCTCGGCGCCGATGTCTTGGCGACCGGCCATTACGTGTCGTCCCGACTCGATGCCTCTGGCCATCGCGGGCTCCATCGCGCGCACGACCTTTCCCGCGATCAGAGCTATTTCCTGTTCGCGACGACCAAGGCGCAACTCCAATTGTTGCGGTTTCCTCTCGGCGATATGGAAAAAACGCACGTCCGCGCCCTCGCCCGCCGGTTCGGCCTGCCGGTTGCCGATAAAACCGACAGCCAAGATATTTGCTTCGTGCCAACCGGCAGATACAGCGATCTCATCGAACGTTTGACGCCCGGCGCGGCGCTACCGGGCGACATTGTGCATATCGACGGCCGGGTGCTCGGACGGCACCCGGGCGTCATCCATTACACAGTCGGCCAAAGGCGCGGCCTGGGGCTTGGCGGCTTCGCCGCCGGCGCACCGCTCTTTGTCGTCAAACTGGACGCCGCGCGGGCCCGCGTCATCGTCGGGCCGCGCGAGGGGTTGGCGACCCGCCGGGTCCGTTTGGGCGCGCTTAACTGGATCGGGCCCGGCGCGCTCGATGATCACGCCAAGGGAGAGGAAATCTACGTGCAGATCCGCTCCTCCCGGCCTCCCGTTCAGGCTCTCCTTTGCATCGGTCCCGACGAGGCCGCCGTCGAATTCGCCGTCGCCGAGGATGCCGTCTCGCCCGGCCAAGCCTGCGTCTTTTACGGGTCGGATCGGCCGCATGCGCGGGTTTTGGGCGGTGGCTTCATTGTTTCGGCGGAACCGGCATGTCCGGCGGTCGCCGAAAATAATTACGCGCGGGTCGAGCCGTTGCCGCTTTGAGCGGGAAACCGGCCGCCTCCCGCGCGGGAGTGGAAGCACAAGAATTAGCGACCGGAGCGGGGGTCCATCAAATGGAAATCGCACCGTCGAAAGATGGAGGTTGGCGCTCGTGCAAGAGGAAATCTTTGACGCCCCTGTCATGGACGCCACGCTAAGGCACGCGGGCGATCCGGCCGTTCTCGACAATAAGCATGTCAAGAAATCCTATGCTCGCTGGGCGCCGGTTTACGATCTCGTCTTCGAGCTCGTTCTGCGGCCGGGACGCGAAGCCGCGGCAGCGGCCGCCAACCGCCTTGGCGGACATGTGCTCGATGTCGGCGTCGGCACCGGGCTCGAATTGCCCATGTTCGACCGGCGGACGAGATTGACCGGGATCGATCTTTCCGAGCCTATGCTGCGGCGCGCCGAGCGGCGAGTGCGCGCCAAGGCTTTAGGCAATGTCGAGGGCCTCCTGGTCATGGACGCAGCGCACCTGGCGTTCCCGGACGCCCATTTCGATGCGGTGGTCGCGCCTTACGTTCTGACGGTCGTGCCCGAGCCACGCGCGAGTCTCGATGAAATGGCCCGTGTCGTGAAGCCCGGCGGCGAGATCATCCTGGTCAATCATGTCGGCAGCGGCCAAGGCCCGATGGCCTGGATCGAATCCGCCCTCGCCAAAGGCGGCGCCGAACTCGGCTGGCAGCCGGAATTCGCGTGGTCGATTCTCGGCGATTGGATCGATTCCACGCCGTCCGTCCGTCTCGCGGAACGCCGCAAACTGCCGCCTTTCGGGCTGTTTACCCTTGCGCGGATCGAGAGGCTTTGAGCAAAATTTGGCCGCGAATCAGGTTTGACGCCTTCCGCAAGACGCGGTTTCGCGCGGTGAAGCTGTTCGAGGTTGCCGGAACTTACTCTAAAAACCAATCACGACCCCCCTTGTTTTGCTCGTCGTAAAAACCTACATTGCAGCGTGTCGTGTTTTTGCCGACGGCTTGGCCTCGCATTTTTGCGTCTGCTGACGACCTCCTCCTCAAAACATCGATGCAACATCGGCGTCCGCGTGGATGGGCGCCTCTTTTCTCTACGACTCTAAGGATAGCCTCTATGACTACGGGAACCGTGAAGTGGTTTAATCCGGACAAGGGATACGGCTTCATACAGCCAGACGACGGCGGCAAGGACGTGTTCGTCCACATCAGCGCCGTGGAACAATCAGGATTGCGCAATCTGCAGGAGGGCCAGAAAATCGCCTACGAGGTCATTGCCGACAAACGAACCGGCAAGTCCGCGGCGGGTAACCTTCACGCAGCCTGAAGGCGGGACTAATTTGGTGCAAGGGCCCTGGCGTCGACGCTGGGGCTTTTTTTCTTTGCCGGTCTTCATGACCGCTGCCGTCAGGCGGCGCGATCGTGGGCCCGTTGAAAAACTCGCTATGGCCGCCACGGGGGCCTGTGCCCCTCACATCTCGCCGCGGGTTTCGCCAAGAATCAAGGCCTCGATGTCTTCGCGGGGTAGGTTTTCCCGGCCGCGGCCATGGCGGCACTCGCGCCGACCTCGGCGCAGGCGCCGGCAGGGCAGTTGCGGCTTAGTGGCCTGAATCGACCAAGTGCGGGGTATCGGCGTTTAAGTCTAATGCCGGCTTTGGCGGGGGCGAAGTGCCAATCGGCTTTGGCGTGGTTGGCGGTGCGGTCTTTCTGCCGCGCCTTGACTTCGGCGGCAAGCATCGGCGGATCGGGAATGCGGCGGTCGCGGCATTGATTTGAGAGCACGGCGAGTGCGGATAAGGGCATCCTTCCGCAAACGTTGCGGGGCGGAGGTGGCGGTGTCGCGGTCCGCCGGGGAACCCGGGACGTGATCAAGAATCTTCTCTCGATAGCGGGTTTTGATCCAAGCGGCGGCGCGGGCATCGCGGCCGATCTCAAAACCTTCGCCGCGCTTGGCTGCAACGGCATGGCCGTCATTACCGCCCTGACCGCGCAAAATACCCAAGGGATCAGAGCCATGCACGTCCCGCTCGCGAGTTTCGCCGCGGCGCAGATCGACGCGGTTTTCGAAGACATCGATGTCGCCGCCGTCAAGATCGGGATGCTCGCCTCGGCCGCTGTCGCCGCGGCGGTCGCCGACAGGCTCGCGTTTCATATGCCCCGCTTCATCGTCCTCGATCCGGTGCTCGCCGCAACGAGCGGCGACGCTTTGAGCGCGCCCGATACGAGCGAAGCGATTGTCCAGCATCTCTTTCCACTCGCAACCCTTGTCACGCCGAATTTTTCCGAAGCGGCCCGCCTGTCCAAGCATGCTGTCCCGGCGGATCTAGAAGGCATGCGCCGCGCCGCCGCGCTTCTCTATGCGCGCGGCGCGAAAGCGGTGCTCGTCAAGGGCGGCCATTTGAGCGGGGCGACAGCCGACGATCTCTTATTCGATGGCGTTTCATACCGGCTTTTTTCCGTTCCCCGCGTCGTAGCCCGCAACACGCATGGCACCGGTTGCACTTTATCTTCGGCGATCGCGGCGTATCTCGCACTGGGCCACGAGCTTGGCGAAGCCATCGGCGCCGCAAAAACCTATCTCACCGGCGCCCTCGCCGCCGCGGGTGAACTCAGCGCCGGCCACGGGCCTGGGCCGGTCAATCATTTCCATGAATTCTGGAGACGCTAAGCGTCTGCGAGCGGGTTCATAGGTTTACGCTGGAACGCGGGACTCCGCCAAACGGGCAGTCCCAAATCGAGCCTTATTGCCAGGTGGACGACCGGTTTCCAACCCCCGTTGTTTGGTATAAGGGATGCTGCAATCGCGAAGATGCCGCCCCATATTGTGGGATGGCTGACATTCTTCAAAATAACGGCGTCTCTCAAAATAACGTCATCTGGCCGCGGAACGACCGGCAGGCCGTCCGGACGCGCAAGATTTGATTCAGGTCTGAAAATGAAGCTGCGCAATATTGCCATTATCGCGCACGTCGATCACGGCAAGACGACGCTCGTCGACCGTCTGCTCCAGCAATCCGGCGCCTTCCGCGAGAATCAGCGGGTCGCCGAGCGGGTCATGGATTCGAACGATCTCGAAAAGGAGCGCGGGATCACGATCATCGCCAAGGCGGCGTCGATTGCCTGGAAGGACACGCGGATCAATATCGTCGATACGCCCGGCCACGCCGATTTCGGCGGCGAGGTGGAGCGCATCTTGTCCATGGTCGATGGCGCGATCGTCCTGGTCGATGCCTCCGAAGGGCCGATGCCGCAAACCAAATTCGTCGTCGGCAAGGCGCTGAAAATCGGTCTCAGGCCGATCGTCGCAGTGAACAAGGTCGATAAGCCGGACGCGCGGGCGAGCGAGGTCGTGAACGAGGTTTTCGATCTTTTCGCGGCCCTCGACGCCAGCGACGAACAGCTCGATTTTCCGATCCTTTACGGTTCGGCGAAACAGGGCTGGATGGCCGACAGCCCGGACGGCCCGAGGGAAGGCATGGCGCCCTTGTTCGATCTCGTGTTGAAGCATGTCCCGCCGCCGCATACGGGCGAAGGCGCCTTTCGGATGCTCGGCACATTGCTCGAAGCCAATCCGTACCTCGGGCGGCTCATCACCGGGCGGATTTTCGCGGGTTCCGTAAAACCCAATCAAAGCGTGCAGGTCTTGGACCGCAAGGCCAATGTCGTCGAACAGGGGCGGGTTTCCAAGATTCTGGCATTTAGGGGCATCGAACGCACGCCGATCGAGGAGGCGGAAGCGGGCGACATCGTCGCGATCGCCGGGCTCGAAAAGTTCAATGTCGCCGACACGCTTTGCGCGCCCGGCGTCGCCGAGCCTTTGCAGGCGCAGCCGATCGATCCGCCGACCTTGTCGATGACGTTCCTCGTGAATGATTCGCCGCTCGCCGGAACCGAAGGCGACAAGCTCACGAGCCGCGTCATCCGCGACCGTCTTTACCGGGAAGCCGAAGGCAATGTCGCCTTGCGGGTCGAGGATTCGCCCGGATCGGACGCTTATGTCGTCTCGGGGCGCGGCGAATTGCAGCTTGCGATCCTGATCGAGACCATGCGCCGCGAGGGGTTCGAGCTCGGAATATCGCGGCCAAAGGTGGTGTTTCAAAGGGACGAGGCCACGAACCACCTTTTCGAACCAATCGAGGAAGTGGTCATCGACGTCGACGAGGAACATTCCGGCGTCGTCGTGCAAAAGATGGCCGGGCGCAAGGCCGAGATGATCGAGATGCGGCCTTCCGGCGGCGATCGCCTGCGCCTTGTCTTTCACGCCCCGACACGCGGGCTCATCGGCTATCAGGGCGAGCTTTTGACCGATACCCGCGGCAGCGCGATCATGAACCGGCTGTTTCACGCGTACGCCCCTTGGAAGGGCGAGATCGCGGCGCGGCGCAACGGCGTATTGATTTCCAACGACAATGGCGAATCGGTCGCCTATGCGATGTGGAAGCTCGAGGATCGAGGCCCGATGATGATCGAGCCCGGCTGCAAGGTCTATCGCGGCATGATCGTGGGCGAGCACACGCGGGAAAACGATCTCGAGATCAACGTCTTGAAGGGCAAGCAGCTGACCAACATCCGCGCCGCCGGCAAGGACGAGGCGGTCCGCCTGACCCCGCCGCTCAAGATGACGCTCGAAAAGGCGCTCGCCTATATCGAGAACGACGAGCTTGTCGAGGTCACGCCGAAATCGATCAGGCTGCGCAAGGCGCTGCTCGACCCCAACGCGCGCAAGCGTGCGTTCCGCGCCAAGGAAAGCGCCTGACGCAATCGCTTGCTCTGGTAAAGGGGTCGGCTGGCGCCTTGTAAGATGTTCCGATGAATATTAGAAATGCTAAAGCGTTATCCGTCAGGTTGGTTCATATCCTGCCGGTTCTGTCACAGTGGATAAGGCGCTAGGCCAGTTTACTTGTTTCATTCACCGTGGTTTCTTGCGCCGAACGGTTTCACGGGGAAATTGGCGTTTCATTTGAAACCGCCGCGGAAACGGGTAAGCTGAGAGCCTTGGCCGAGGGGGCGCCGATGGTTGATTTTGCCGGTATTGGTGCACGCTGGAAGAAACGCGTTGGGGGATCGCCAACGGCGAATGGCATCCCGGCGAACTCTATCCGCGCGTTGGCTTCATCGTCGCCAACGTGTCGAGGCCTGTCGAGAACGTCGTCGCCTTCTACAACTGCTGGGCGTCCATATATGAACAAAGCAATCATTTCAGTGCACGTCCCCAGAACAGCGGGAACGAGTTTTGCGATTTGGCTGGAAAGCGTGTTTGGCAGTGGCCAGTTCCTGCGGGACTATGCCGATCGGCCCATCGACCCGGAGTCGGAAATGAACGTCGATCCGGCGGGGTTTCTATCGCGGCACGGGGCCGCCCGGCAATTGCCTAAGGGGGCCTTGGCCGTGCATGGCCACTTCTGGGCGAAAAAATACGAGCGGACCGAGAACGCCGTCCGCATCGCGTTTCTACGTGATCCTATCGAACGTACGATTTCGCATTACTACTTCTGGCGAAACACGCCAGGCGATGGTCACAGTCTGCATCGGCGTGTTCTTGACGAGGCAACGGGGTTGCTCGATTTTGCTCGCTTGCCGCAAATGCGTGGCTGCTACCGAGACTACGTCTTTCGCGACGTCGATATGGCGGGCTTTGACTTTATTGGCGACACGTCGTTTTTCGATGAAGAATTGGGACGGCTCGAGGCTTTGCTTGGTGTCCGAGGAGCTCGCGCCACGGCGGGCCGGAATCCCGCGGCAGACTACTCGTCGATGCGGGAGGTCGCTCTCGCAACTGGTCCGCTACGCGCTGAGTTGGCCGAGATACTTACCGATGAGGTAGCCTTCTACCGGCGGCATTTAGGACGCCGAGAACGTAGGTGCGATCTTCATGCCTCCGAAATGGAGCGCCTTGCGCATCGTCCTGGCCGCGATCTGACCCACCGGCTTCAACGGGATGGAATGCGATGCGGCTGATTGCGGTCCGCCTGACCCCGCCGGTCGAGATGGCGCTCGAAAAGGCGCTCGCCTATATCGAGGACGACCAACTTGTGGACGTCACGCCGAAGGCGATCAGGCTGCGCAAGGCGCTGTTCGACCCCAACGCGCGCAAGCGCGCGTTCCGCGCCAAGGAAAGCGCGTGCGTCAACGCAACAGCATCATGACGCCTATCGCGGCGATCAGCCAGAGCGCGATGTGGCCCCACCGCGCGC
>JBATYB010000473.1:0-4016 GCA_049673825.1 Methylocella sp.
GAGACGTGGCCGCGGTTGTCAACCGGCCTTACTCGTAAATTCAAATCCGGCCGGTGTGATCGCGCAATTATTTGACGAGCGCCGCAATTTGTCGATATGTCTTTTGCTGTCCTCCGCGTGAATTCCCCGTGGATCATGGCGATGACCAAGCAGTCTGAATTTGGGGTGCTCCTCGGGTTGAATCCCCTTTTCTCCGGCTTGGGCGCCGATTCGATCAACAAGATTGCCGCATTGTGCCACACCCAGTATCTCGCCGCCGGCGAGTTACTGTTCCAGAAGGGCGACAAGGGGGACGCGTTGTTCGGGATTCGGCGAGGACGGATTCGCATCGAGACCGGCTCGGCCGACGGAGGGCGGTTGGCGCTGAATTTTCTCGGTGCCGGTGATCTGTTCGGAGAAATTGCGGTGCTCGATGGTCAACCCCGCACCGCTGACGCGATGGCGGGCGAACCCAGCGAACTTTTCGTTGTCCGCCGGAACGATTTCCTGTCCTACCTCGAGAGCGAGCCGCGGGTCGCGGTGCAACTCATCGCGCTGCTCTGCCAGCGGATCAGGTGGGCCAGCGACCGTTTCGAAGAATCCGTCTTGTTGCCCCTCCAAGTTCGGCTGGCGCGGCGACTCTGTGCCCTCGCCACCGATTTCGGATCGGAGGTTTACATTTCCCAGGAACAGCTTGGCATCTATGTGGGGGCGGCGCGCGAAAGCGTAAACCGTCAATTGCGGCAATGGCGGCAGCAAGGAATTCTCGAAATACGGCGCGGACGTATTTTGCTGTTGAATGCCAACCGGCTCAGGTCCGAGGCGCGCGAGGGCTGAATTCCGCGCTAGTCGGCGGCAGGATATGTCGGCGCGCCTTTCGATTGCTCGATCTCGTGCCCCGTGCCGACGAAGCGCTTGCCGAGCCGCCGGGCGAAGCGGCCAATATCGTCCATCAGCGAGAACACGGCCGGAACGAAGACCAGCGACAGCACGGTCGAAACGAGCAGTCCGCCGATCACCGCGATCGCCATGGGCGATCGGAATTCCCCTCCGGCGCCATATGCCAGGGCGCTCGGGAGCATGCCGGCGACCATGGCGACCGTCGTCATGATGATCGGTCGCGCCCGCTTCCGGCCGGCATCGATGATGGCGGCGTCGCGATCCATGCCATGGTGGATCGATTCAATTGCAAAGTCGACCAGCATGATCGCGTTTTTCGTGACGATGCCCATCAGCATCAGGATCCCGATGTAGACCGGTATGGTGAGTTGCTTGCCCGTGAGCAGGAGCGCAACGATCGCCCCACCGATCGAAAGCGGCAGCGAAAACAAGATTGTGATTGGTTGCAGGAAACTTCCGAACAGAAGGACAAGCACCGCATAGACCATCATCAGCCCGCCGCGCATGGCGTCGGCAAAGCCATCGGCCAGCTCATTCAGGCTTTCCGCGTCGCCCGACGGATTGACGCTGATCTCCTTGGGATGGTTCTTCATCACGGGCAGCGCATTGATATCCCGCATCGCGTCGCCGAGCGCGGAGATGCCTGCGAGATCCGCCGCGACCGTTGCCTCACGCTCTCGATCGTAACGATTGATGCTGGTCGGTCCCTGATAAAATTGGATATCGGCGATCGTTGCGAGGGGAACGCCGCCTCCGCGACCCATGGGCACCCGCAACTGCTCGATCACCTGTTGGTCGGCCCGTGCGCTGGCCTCGAGCTGTACGCGAATGGGGACCAGGCGATCGCCCGCATCGAACCTGGCAAGCGCCGGGCCGACGTCACCGATCGTTGCCACCCGGATCGTCTCGGCCAAGCTCTCGGTCGAAACGCCGAGACGGACTGACAGGTCCGTTCGCGGACGGATGCGAAGCTCCGGCCGGTCAAGCGAGATTTCCGAAGTGACGTTGGCGACCAGCGGTATTCGCTTCATCTCGTTCGCAAGCTCGCTGGCGACATTCCCGACAGTCATGCTGTCCTCGCCGGTCACGACCAGCGAAATCGCCCGCAGCCCGTTCTCGTCGGTAAACCAGTACCGAATGTCCGGAATGTCGTCGAGCTCGCGGCCAATGGCCAATTCCAGTTCACCCTGGGCGATCGCTCGCTCGGATTTCGGTGTGTAATTGATGATCAGCCCGGCCGTGCGGACCTCGTTCGCCCTCTTCGGTATCCTTCCGCCGTCGACAAATACGCTTTTTACTTCCGGCCGATTGCGCAAGCGAGCGACGATACCCTCCGTCGCTTTTTCGGTATCGGCCAATTGCGATCCGGGCGGCAGCTCGATCGCCAGCACCGACCGAGCCGTGTCCTGCGCCGGCAGGAAGCCCTTAGGCAGAAGTTCCATGCTCCAAATCGAGGTTGCAAACAGCAGCAAACCGACGAATACGGTGACGAGGTAGTGCCGGACCGACCAGGTCACGAGGCGAACATAAGTCCTTAACAGGCGCCCCGGCGGTTGCGCCGCTCGAAGATGAGGCCGGAGGAAATAGGCAGCCAGCATCGGAGTGACGAGGCGCGCCGCGAGCAGTGAGAACAATACCAGCGCCGAGACGGTGATGCCGAACTGCTTGAAGAACTGACCCGCAATGCCGGACATAAAGCTTGCGGGCGCGAAAATCGCGACAATCGTCAGGCTGATCGCGATGACCGCGAGGCCAATTTCGTCGGCCGCTTCGAGGGCCGCCTGGTAGGGCGATTTTCCCATCCGCATGTGGCGCACGATGTTCTCGATCTCGACAATCGCGTCATCGACGAGAATGCCCGTGCTGAGCGTAATCGCAAGAAAGCTCACGAGGTTAAGCGAAAAGCCAAGAACATCCATCACCCAAAACGCGGGGAATATCGAAAGCGGCAAGGAGATTGCCGCGATAACCGTGGCCCGAAAATCGCGCAAGAACAGGAATACAACGATGACCGCCAACGCGGCGCCCTCGAACAACGTGTGGATGGCGGCCTCGTAATTGCCCCGAGTGAAGTCGACCGAGGTGTCAATCAGCCTGAGGTCGACGTCCGGATGGGCTCGCTTGAGTTCGTCGATGCATTTTTGCACCGCCTCTGCTACGACGACGTCGCTTGCTCCCTTCGAGCGTTTGATTCCAAACGCAACGACAGGCTCGCCGTTGAACCGGGCAAAGGTCCGCCGTTCGGCAATCGTGTCGGTCACGATGCCAAGATCATCGAGACGAACCGCGCCGCCCATCGGCATGCTGATCGTTGTCGCCGCCAGTTCATTGAGCGTCCGCGCCGCAGCGAGCGTGCGGATCGCCTGATCGCGCCCGCCGATTTCGGCGCGACCACCGGCCAGATCCTCATTGGTGCCGCGCAATCGATGGCTCACGTCGGCCGACGTCAAGCCAACCGCTTGCAGCCGATCCGGGTCGAGCGAAACAAGGATCTCACGTTCTACGCCGCCGATGCGTTCGACCTGCGAAACACCCCGGACCCCCTGCAGGGAGCGCGTGACGATATCGTCCACGAACCAGGACACCTGTTCCGGAGTCTTGCCCGGAGCGATGGCGGCATAGGTGACGATGGGCAGGCCAACTACGTCGACGCGCTGAATCAGCGGCTCCTCGACATTTCGTGGAAGATTGGCTCGAATGCGAGTGACCGCATCCTTGACGTCGTTGAGCGCTCGATCCGTATTGGTCTCGAGCCTGAAGATGACCGTCGTCACCGAAATCCCGTCGGTGATCGATGAGGTGATGTGGCGGACGCCCTCGACGCCGGAGACGCCATCTTCGATCGTCTTCGTGACCTGGGCCTCAAGCTCCGCGGGCGCCGCCCCGAACTGGGTCACGACCACGGATACGACCGGGATATCGGCGCTCGGCAGGCGGGTAATCGGCAGTCTGCTGAAGCTCGTCCAGCCGAGCAGCAACAGGATGATCGACATGACGATCGAGGGTAGTGGCCGACGGATCGACCAAGCCGAAATGTTCAGCGCCATCGCCGCATTCTCAGTTGTCCGGCTCGTCGGCGAAAATTGGTTGCACCTGATCGCCATCGTGCAGCGAAGTGCCGGCATTGGCGACGACGA
>JBATYB010000474.1:0-2810 GCA_049673825.1 Methylocella sp.
GATCAAATCTCGTTCCGTCTCGCCGATCTCGGCAGCAACAACGGGACTTTTCTCAATGGCAAACAGATCAAGGAGGAGGAGGAGCTCCTGCCTGAGGATTCGATCGGACTGGGCAAGAACGGGCTGAAGTTCGTTTTCGATGTGCAACCCCGGCCGGCCTATTTGGTGGCGCGCACGCGGGTCATTGATATTAGCGACGCCACGGCGACGCGCGTCATCGAGTCCGCCGGGATCGCGGCTCGGGACGCCGGTTTAGCGAGCGAGATGAGCATTCGGAAGTTCGAGCAATCGCCGAAGGGGGGCGGTGGCAAGGAAACCGTGATCCACCTGCTCGGCGAAGAGCGCCGGGCGACGAGCCGCGTTTGGATAGCCTCGCTCGCGGGATTCGCCGCTTTCGTGGCGTTGGGCGGCGGCGCCATTTACTGGAAGCAGGTTCACGACAAGACAGCTGAGCAAGCGGAAATGAGGAACGAGATCGCCGAAGGACAAGCCAGCATCGCGTCGAAAGTGATCAGCATCGAGTCGAAAGTGACCGAACAGCAGACCGATCTCGTGAGGAAGGCCGCGGAAGACCGCCGGAAGACGGAGGAAAACCGCTCGTTGAGCGCGCAGGACATCTTCGAGCGATTCGGCAACGCCACGGCCAAGATCGACCGGGCATGGCGCCTTTATGACCAAAAAACTGGCAAGCCGGTCTTCCATCAGACGATGATAGCTGACATCGGTAAAGGAAAGAACAAGGAGAGCCTCTTATACCCGGCCTATGTGCGATTGCCGGGTGACATGGGTATTGTCCGCTGGCTCACGCTGGAAGACGACGACCGGACCAATATTCCAATTGGTGGAGAGGCCTCGGGCACCGGGTTCGTGGTCGACGAGCAAGGCTTCATGCTGACCAACAAACATGTCGCGGCGGCATGGAACCTCGCCTTCGGAGCAGCAGACCCGGCCAACAGCCGCTACGGGTACGGTTGGCTGTACGAATATAATGGCGGCCCTCGCGCCAAGGATCGCAGGTTGAGAACGCCGAAACGGATCGACCTGAGCGATCGAGAGTTCGCGTACCTGAAGGAATGGGTTCCATCGTCGGGGGGCTACGTCTTTTTGAGGGGCCTCGCTCATGTTGGTGGCCCTGGTAACACTCCCGACTCGCGCTCAGGGGACACTAAGACGTTTTTCGGGCGAAACGATAAGCTCGAAGTCCGCTTCGCGAACAGCCGCATAAGTGCCAACGCAATCCTTGAGCGTGTTTCCGAGGACAGCGACGCGGCTCTCATCAAGGTCGACACGCCACAACAACTCAAGAAACTGGACATCGCCGGCAATGACACCGTGACCGTCGGCGAACCCGTGATCGCCCTCGGATATCCATCGGTGGCCAGGGAGACGAAAGTAACGAGTACCACCATCGAAAATGGCCAGGTTAGGCAAAATACCGATGTGGTGCCAATTCCCTTCGTGAGTGAGGGAATCGTCGCGTTAGTAAGTCCTGGTGCCAAGACCGAGAACGGGGTCACCGTGGGGGGCGAGATGGGCGACGTCATCCAAATGAGCATTAATTCGACCGGCGCCGGCAACAGCGGCGGTCCCGTTTTTGACAGAGCGGGGAAAGTCATCGGCCTTTTTACCTATGGCATAAGTAGCGGCGGCGCGAACACATCCGGAGCCATCCCAATTAAATATGGCCGGGACCTCTTCCGCGCGCAGCAACCTTAACGAGGAAGGCGCCCAGTCATGGCGCTCCCGTCCGGAGATGCCCTTGGGTTCGAGATCGCCGGCGCGATGCTGACGGATATCGGTCGTGTCCGGAGCTCGAACGAGGATTCCGTCGCCTTCGTCATTCCAACCAGGAACGATCCCGCCGCGAGCCGGGGGTGTTTGCTGGTCGTCGCCGACGGAATGGGAGGGCACGCGGCGGGGGAGGTCGCGAGCGCGCTCGCTGTCGAGGCCGTGCGGCGGGTTTATTTTTCGCTTCAGGAACCGGTTCCGGCGTCTCTGATGATCGCGTTCGAGACCGCCAATCGCGCCATCTTCGAACACGGCAAGAATCACCCCGATTGCAGGGGCATGGGCACGACATGCACGGCGCTCGCCATTTATGATGGGCAGGTTTGGCTTGGCCATGTCGGCGATTGCCGCGCTTATCTTTTGCGCGGCGGCAAATTGACTCAACTGAGCGACGACCAGACTGTCCATGCGCAAATGATCCGCGAGGGCCTGATGACCGAGGACGAATCCAAGACCAGCGGAGGCGGGAATGTCGTCTTGCAGGCGCTTGGCACGGGTGCGGACGTTGTTCCAGCGGTCTGGGAAAAAGGGGTTCCCCTGATCGAGGGCGACACTCTCATTCTTTGTTCGGACGGACTCTGGAACATGGTGGACGATACGACTATAGCGGAGATCGCCGCGCAAGTGGCGCCGCAGGAAGCTTGTCAAAATCTTGTCGGCGCGGCGCTCGAAGCGGGCGGATATGACAATGTGTCGGTCGGCATATTTGCCGTGCGCCCGTCTGCCGGCCCCCGGGCCGAGCCGCAGACGGCCACCCGCCCCATCGACATCGCGGGCTTGGAGGCACCGGAGGCCGCCGCGACACGGACGATCGCATTGCCGAAGGATCCGCCATGAGCCCGCCCCGGACGATAGGCCAATACCAGATTACCGAGCGGCTCGCCACCGGTGGCGCCGGCGAAGTGTACGCGGGAATCGACACAAAAGTCGGCCGCGAAGTGGCGATCAAATTCCTCCGCCCGGAGCTCGCGAGCGACCCAAGCTATGTCGATCGTTTCCTCGCCGAAGCGAAGAGTCTGGGC
>JBATYB010000475.1:0-6608 GCA_049673825.1 Methylocella sp.
GCCCGGCGCAGCTATGAAAGCCGCCGTGGCGCCTTTCAAGGATCCGGCAAGGCTTGCGCCAGCGACCGCCTTTATCGAGACAAAAGGTCTTTTGCCGGTCCCCGTGAACGGCACGCTTCAGCGCGGCTTTGGCAGCCCGGATGGGTATGGCGGCACTGCGAAAGGAATGCTGATCGCGACCCGCATCGAAGCGATTGTCGCCTCACCCTGCGACGGTTGGGTATCATTCGCCGGCCCGTACCGTAGCTATGGACAACTTTTAATCGTTAACGCCGGCCAAGGCTATTATATTGTTCTTGCCGGGATGGATAAGATCAACGTAAACGTAGGGCAATTCATTCTGGTTGGGGAGCCCGTCGCCGTCATGGGCGATGGGTCCGTCAGGACGGCCGCGGCGATCGCCATCGGCGCGGTCCGGCCCATCCTCTATGTCGAATTTCGTAAGGATGGGGTGGCGATCGATCCGGGCCCATGGTGGGCAAAGCCGGAATTGCAAAAGGTTCGCGGATGATGCGCAAAGTCTTACCTCTGCTGCTAGGCGCCGTTCTGGGCGCGGGGCTCGTGACGCTGGCAACAAGGACGCCGGTTTTTCCGGGGGGAACGGCGCGGGCGGCCGCCTCGGACACTTACCGTAATCTCAACCTCTTCGGCGACGTTTTCGAGAAGATTCGCTCCGATTATGTCGAGAAGCCGGACGAACAAAAGCTCGTCGAGGCCGCGATCAACGGCATGCTCGGCTCGCTCGACCCGCATTCAAGCTACATGGACGCCAAAAGCTTCCGCGACATGCAGGTTCAGACTCGCGGCGAATTCGGCGGTCTTGGCATCGAGGTGACGCAGGAGGACGGGCTTATCAAGGTCGTCACGCCAATCGACGACACTCCGGCCGCGCGCGCGGGGATCTTGTCCGGCGACATCATCAGCGCCATCGACGGCGAGAATGTTCAGGGCTTGAGCCTCAACCAGGCGGTCGACAAGATGCGAGGCGCGCCGGATACCTCGGTGACGCTCAAGATTTTACGCGGATCCAACAAGGACCCGCGGGATATCAAGGTTACCCGCGCGGTGATCCAGATCAAATCGGTTCGCGAACACGAGGAAGGCGACGATATCGGCTACATTCGAATCACCCAATTCAACGAACAGACGTTTGAGGGGGTTCGCGCGGCGATCCAAAAATTCCAAAACGATATCCCGGCGGCCAAGTTCAAAGGCTACATTCTCGACCTGCGCAACAATCCCGGCGGTTTGCTCGACCAATCGATCGCCGTCGTCAATTGCTTCCTCGACCCCGGCGAAATCGTTTCGACCCGGGGCCGGAATGCCGATGAAACGATGCGCTACAATGCGCGGCCCGGCGACTTGTCCAAGGGCAAGCCGGTGGTCGTCCTGATTAATGGCGGCTCGGCGTCGGCTTCGGAAATCGTCGCCGGCGCGTTGCAGGATCATAAACGCGCGACCATTCTCGGCACCCGCTCATTCGGCAAGGGGTCGGTGCAGACGATCATCCCGCTCGGCCAGAACAACGGCGCCGTGCGGCTTACCACGGCCCGCTATTACACGCCGTCCGGCCGCTCGATCCAGGCAAAGGGGATCGACCCCGACGTGACCGTGTTGCAGGATGTGCCCGCCGAGCTCAAGGGCAAGGACGACACAACGGGCGAAGCTTCGCTGCGCGGCCATTTGAAGAATGGCGTGGACGAAAAGGGAGGTTCGCAAGCCTATGTCCCGCCCGATCCCAAAAACGACAAGCAGTTGATCGCCGCCGAAGATATTCTGCGCGGCGTCAACAAGGCGATGAACAAACTCACCGCGGCGCCCGCGAGCGAACCCGCGAAGGTTCCGAATTGAGAGGCGTCCGCGAGGAGGCCCAAAGAACATTGTTAAACGGCCAGGGTCGAAACCGGCGGTCATTCGGGGATGAGTGCTGGACGCGAAGCGACGGCCCCGCGCAAGCATGATCCGTGAAAGTGTGGGCGGCTGCTGCGTTTCGGCCATGCGAACACGCAGACGCCGGACCATGAACCGGTCAATCGCGGCCGGATTAGGGTCGCACGCCGCAGCTTTGGCCTGCCGGGCCTGGGAACGCCGGCGGGCGGAGCGCCGCGGCTGGCGGCCGTTCCGGGCTTTTGCCGGGCCTGCCGCGTCGCCGCCGTGTTCCTCCATCTGGCGGGCGCCGGTTTGGCTCTTGCCCCGGTTTGCATGTGTGCCAACGCAGGATAGCGATCAGATATGACGGACGACGATCTGGATGCTCCCTTGGGACAGTTCCCGGTTCAAAAGCGCCCGCCGCGCGCCACCGCGCTTTATGCGGCGGTTGCCATGGGTGGCCTGGGGTTGCTTGCTGTTCTTGCGGCGTTTTTGCCGGGCATAGTCAGACCGCCAGGCGCGCCGCATTATGCCGCAAGCGGAGTTCCGACGCCCGGCACGGCGCCTTACGAAACTCCCGCCGGGGTACCGAATCACGCCCACCCGCCGCAACGTGTCGCGGAGGTCGCGAGCGACACCACCGGCACGGTGCCTGCCCAGAAAGCCGGTTTTGGGGCGGAGGCGGTCGAGCGGCGGACCGGCGTGAAAATCATTCGTGCCGGGGGCGCCGCCGCGCCCGAGGCTCTCATCATCGATGTGGCGAAGGCGCTGAACACGGGCCTCCCAGCGGCGCCCGACCCGCGGCTTATCGAACAAACGCCGCATGGCCCAATCCCGCGCATTGGGGCCGACGGCGCGCGGCCGTCCGAGGTTTATGCCCGGCCCGCCGTATCCGCCGGCGGATTGCCACAGGGCTCGCCGCGCATTGCTTTGCTGGTTGGCGGCATGGGTCTTGCTCCGCGCGCGACGGAATCGGCGATCGCAAGTTTGCCGGGCGCCGTCACGCTCGGCTTCGCGCCCTATGGAGCCGATCTTGTGCGCGAAACGGCGCGCGCGCGCGAGGCGGGCCATGAGATCGTCTTGCAAATTCCAATGGAGCCCTTCGATTTCCGGCGCGACAATCCCGGCCCGCACACGCTTCTCGCGGGCGCCGGGAAAGCCGCGAATATCGACAATCTTACCTGGCTGATGAGCCGGTTCACTGGCTATGCGGGCGTCGCGAATTTTCTCGGCGGCAAGTTCACGGCGGACGCAAAGGCTTTGACGCCGGTCTTGCGCGAGATTGCCGCGCGCGGCTTATTTTACGTCGATGACGGGACGTCCGCGCAGAGCCTCGCCATGACGCTCGCGCCCAGGCAGGCCCTTGCGGCCGCGCGCGCCGACGTTGTCCTCGATTCGACGGCCGCGCCCGAGGCAATCGAGGCGGCCCTCGCGCGGCTCGAAGCAATCGCTCGCGGCAAGGGCGTGGCGATCGGGGTTGCCAGCGCGCTTCCGCCCTCGGTCGCAATCATCGGCCGCTTTGCCCGCGCGCTAGAGGCGCGAGGCATTGCGCTCATCCCGCTAAGCGCGGCCATGCCAAGCCGGCAACCTGCGTTGGCGATTGGATCGTCGACCGTGAGGTAAGGCGGCAATGGACTCTCTATATTACCGCCCTTGCGTCGGAATCATGCTCTTCAATCGCTCCGGGCTCGTCTTCGTCGGGCGCCGCCGCAACAAGAGGATCCCCGAGCACCTGCGCCAAGGGCACGAATGGCAAATGCCGCAGGGTGGGATCGACGCCGGCGAAGCGCCCTATCAGGCAGCCTTGCGCGAGCTGCGCGAGGAAACCAACGTGTCTTCCACGACCTTTCTGGCGGAGTCGCCGGAATGGTACAGCTATGATCTCCCGGTCGGCGTTTTAAAGAAATCCTCGAAGGGCCGGTTTCACGGCCAGCGGCAAAAATGGTTCGCGCTGCGTTTCGACGGCGACGAAAACGAAATCGACATCGATACGCCCGCCGGCGGACAGCGGCCGGAATTCGACGCGTGGCGATGGGAGTCGATCGGCCGTCTCGCCGCCCTGATCGTTCCGTTCAAGCGGCCGGTTTACGAAAAAGTGGTCGAAACATTCGGCCATCTTGCCGAGCCATTTCGCGCAACAGAAGTTTGAACGCGGGGGCGAGACGAGGTCGCCGAGATCCGCGCCGCCGTGGCTCAAGCCGCGTCCGCGATTGCCTGCCGGCGCGGCGTCCGATTCCATGGCGCTCATTCGTCGCGCCGCTTCGCGGGAACGTGGGCGCGCCAGGCCGGTGGATCGGCATCGTTTCATTCGCAGGTCTCGATCGGCGTGGGGACCACGGCCGCTTCCTGCCCTCCGGCGTCCGAGCCGGCGAACGTCCAACTGCCCCGGATGATGGCGATGCCGCGCACGGCCCATTCGGCGGCGGCATTGGAGCGACCGAACCAGCACGGTCGTGCCGTCGGCATGGATGAGCTCGCCCCTGAACACACGGGCCAGGATAAGTTCGGATCGAGGGTCGCGACGCTGGCGCCGGCCCAGCCGGCGAGACCCAATCCGCGCGATTCGAGACGTCGATTTCGACGCGCCGATCCCAAGTCTTGTTGATCATGACCGATCGGCCCACTCTCTTGTTCCGATGGAGACGATTTTCCAAGGCATATCGATGAGCTTGATCCAGGCGAAGCGGCAGGGGTCGAGAATGTGGGCGTAGGATTTGAAGACTCGGTTCGCCCTTAGGCGCGTTCAGGAGGCCGCGTCCCGGGAATCGCCGATTGGCGGGTGATCTTATTCTTTTGCCCGACCCGGGCGGATTGAGCCAAAGGTTCCGGAGCGCGAAGCGCTTTGGACGGGCGAATGGAGGGCTCGTCTTGGAAGTCTCCAGGAAGGATTCACCGGCACTTGATATGCCGGTCGCGTAAAACGCCCGTGGCGAAAATCGCCACGGACCAGTTTTGGACGTCAGATCCTAGGCGCGCCTCATTGCGCAAGGCCGGCTGGCAGTTTTCCGCCATTTGCGGCGATTTTCGCCATCATCTGCTTGTGCAGCCAGATATTCATTGACGCGGAATCACTAGTGTCGCCCGCATAGTTCAATTCCGACGCGAGCTGCTTGCGGGCGGTAAGACTGCTGTCGAGTCCGACAAGTTTCATCAGATCGACGATCGACTTGCGCCAGTCGAGTTCCTCGGGACGTTTCTCGTTGAGCGCGTCGAGGATCGCGGCCACGTCCACCGATCCGGCAGGAGCGGCGGGCGCTGCCCCGGCGGCGGGAGCAGGCGGCGCAGACCCCGCAACAGGAGCCGATGGTGGCCCAGACGCAGCGGCGCTGGTCGACCCGGACGCCGAAGCCGGTGCGGCGGGAGCTTTGCTCGCGCCGAAGATCTTGCTCATAATGGTTCCAGAGATACTCATCGTCTCCTCCCGCGTTGAATGGTCGTCACCATCGAGCCCGCCCTTCTGAGCCCGAGTCAATAATTCATTAATGCGCCGAAGCCGTATGCAACAGGGCGGTCTGATTGAAGTGCGCAATGAGGCTCGGATCAAGGGTCAGCGCCGCGGTGAGATCCTCAAGGAAGCGCTTTTCCGGCTCGGACGAGGCGACGAGATGCGCCGCTGCGTAAACCTGGAGAGCGAGCTCCTTCGACGATCCGGCGCCCTTCACGATTTCATCGATCGTGGCGGGATGCTGGATTTCAGCGTCGAGAAACTCCGCGGCTTGCGCATCAAGGCCCCCGTCCTTCAGTTCGCTCACGATCTTGACCCGTTGCGAGGGCTCGACGACTCCGTCGGAGGCAGCCGTCGCGACCATCGCCCGGACCAGCAGAAGCGCGGACGCATTGGTGTGCGCCTCTTCAGAAAAGCCGGAACCGCTTGGAGCCGCGGTTAATTGCTCAAGGCCCGGCACGCCTGCGGTGAGCGGGCGTCCCTCCTGATGGTTCCGGAACGCCTTATAGGCCAGGCCGCCGATCGCGGCGAGGCCGCCCAGCTTGACGGCGCTGCCGGTGACCGCCCGCCCGCCCTGAGTGCCAAGAAGAATGGCCGCGAGTCCGCCTAGGGCCGCGGTAAATCCAACTGGGTTCTGGCCAACGATTTCCTTCGCCTTGCCGAGGTAAGCCGCAGCTTCAGTGCCCTGAAGTCTGTCCTGGGCCTTTCCAAGCGCGCTTGAAACCGCGGCCGCAGTCTGGTTCGCTGCGTCGGTCGCGACCTGTTTGCCACGTTCGAGGGCGTCATTGGCGGCGGCGGCGGCTTCGGCGCGCGAGCCCGGATTGCCTCCGGTTAACACGTTCAAGAGTTCCTTCGAGTCAAACATGCCATTCTCTCCCTTGAGAAGGGCCCAGCGTCTATCGGATCAAGCGCCGGGCTTTTTTGGTTTGCGAGGCGGCCCGGCAACTGAACAGCGAAAAATCGTTCCGGACCAATGAGCCGACATTCTCCACATAGCCGGTGATTTGAAACATCAGATTGGTCCCCTTTAGCCCTATTGGCAGGGTCAAGCGGCGCTGCGCGCTCGCCGCCCACTTCAAGTAACGCCCCGCGATCAACTATGTTCCGCCGCGGTGGATAGGGTCGACACAAGCCGCTATCGTGGTGCCTTATAGCCTCGATGGGCGTCAAACAAGCGCCGGCGTCATCTGGCACCAAGGGCTTTAGCACCACTTCACCACGGAATTATGACGACAGTCTTTCATTCATGCCAAGGATCGGACACTTAAACTGGCACCAAAGCTCCGCCGTATCT
>JBATYB010000476.1:0-2202 GCA_049673825.1 Methylocella sp.
CTTGAGGGAGACGATCAGGCTCTCGATCCGGGGAGGCAGCTGGTTGGCGTAGCGCACCGGCTGCCGCGAGCGGCCGGTCAGCGCTTCCAGACCGTGCTCCTTAGTAGCGGTCAAAAATCTTATAGCCGGTCTTGCGGGAGATGCCGAGTTCGCGGCAGAGATCCGTCATCGGCTCTCCCTCCAGCAGACGGGCGACAAAGCGCAGCCGCTCTTCCATGACCGAACACTCCTTCCACGGCATCGACACCTCCTGCTTGCCAGCGCAAGCAAAAAGTGTAACCCATGTGTCCGGCACGAAACGTCCACCTATGTCTCGGGCCGCTCATATTCCTCGGATTGTTTAAGGAAATCCATCGGACGCAACGGGATCGGGGCGGATAATTTTTCGGGCACGCGGGAGAACGAGGGGTTTATTCGAAACGGCGCACCCGCTGCCGCTACTTGACGAAGCTTTCGTCCGATGACGCGGCCATGACGACACCTCCGCCCCCCATCTTCGACCGCCGCCTGGTACGGCGGAGACTGGCGCGCGCGGCTGCCGCCGGAGCCGAGGAATTTCTCCTAGTCCATGCCGGCGAAGAGCTCTGCGAGCGGCTTTCCTCGATCAAGCGGAATTTTTCCGCTGTCCTAGATGCCGGCACGCCTTCGCCTTGGCTTGCCGCGCGGCTCGCGGACCGGCTTCGGCCGCGCCTTCTGGTCCGCATGGCGCCGGTGGCGGAAACGGCCGGCGATGGCTCGCTCCTGCGCCTTTTGGGCGATGAGGAAAGCTTGCCGCTGGCGCCGGAATGCTTCGATTTGGCCGTGTCGGCGCTCTGCCTTCAAAATCTCAACGATCTTCCCGGAGCGCTCGTTCAGCTTCGCCGCGTTTTGAAGCCCGATGGGCTTTTTCTCGGTTGCCTCCTTGGCGGCCGGAGTCTGCACGAGTTGCGCACCGCCCTGGCCGTGGCCGAGACGGAGATTTACGGCGGGATCAGCCCGCGCGTCGCGCCTTTCGCGGATGTGCGCGACATGGGCGGGCTTCTCCAAAGAGCCGGGTTCGCCTTGCCGGTTGCCGACAGCGAACCGGTCACGGTGCGCTACCCGACCATGTTTGGCCTGACGGCGGATCTGCGCGCGGTGGGTGCGGCCAATGCGCTTACGGCGCGGCTGCGCAAACCCTCGACGAGGGGCTTTTTCTTGCGCGCCGCAAACGTCTATGCGGAGCGCTTCGCCGATCCGGACGGACGCGTGCGCGCGACTTTCGAGATGATCTTTGTCTCCGGCTGGGCGCCGCACGAGAGCCAGCAAAAGCCGTTGCCGCCGGGCTCGGCCAAGATGCGGCTCGCCGATGTGCTCGGGATCAAACCGGCCCCCGGGAGCTGATCCCGCGGCTACTGGGCGAGTTCCCAGGTGACCTGGACCTCGGTTCGCAGAACTTCGCTGCCGGGCTCGATCGGAACGGCGGCGGCTTCGCGCCTGGCGGCACCTAGCATTTTCGGCGACATCCCGCCGGGGCCTGGGGAGGCGGCTTGTGTCGCGATTTCCAGGACCCGCCCCAGCTTGAGGCCGAGCCCGTTGACGTAGCTATTGGCCTTGCGCAAGGCGTCGCGAACGGCGTCGCCGCGCAAAGCATCGTATTTCGCCTCTTTTTGGGTATAATCGAACGCGATACCCTCAAAACTGTTGGCGCCCTTGTCCATCAATTGCCCCGCCAGGGCACCTGCCTTTTCGGTTTCTCTGACACGCGCGCTCAATGAATTGTGGGCGATGTAGCCACGCAATGTCCGCTTGATTCGACCGTTGGCGTCTTGGGTCTCGTCGTAATCAGGCGAGAGTGTGACCGATAGTGTCTTGATGTCCTTCGCCTCGATGCCTTGCGCCTTCATCTCGCCGACGATCGCCTGGGCCGCGCGGGCGTTGTCGCGTGCGGCGTCGGCGGCGCGCGGCCGCTCGGTGTCAACGCCGAGCGAGATTATCGCGATATCGGGGATGACTTCCGTGCTCGCCATGCCGTTCGTCGTGATGGTTGGCACCGAGTCGATCAAGGGCAGGAATTGTTGGGCATGCGCTATATTCAGTTGCGCCCAAATGGCGAGCGGAAGCGCGGCAACGAAAACGAGCCGGACATGCGGAGACGGAAAGCGCAAGGTTGGCATGGGAAATCTTTCGGCGGGAGGAAGGATGGCCGTCGAGCGGGCCCCAAAGGCGAAAGTGTCCTTTGCC
>JBATYB010000477.1:0-2844 GCA_049673825.1 Methylocella sp.
TTGCCTCGATCGCGGTGAGCACGCTGATGACGGCGGCAAAGTTCGCCGCCGGGCTTGCCTCGGGCTCGCTCGCGGTCCTCTCCGAGGCGGGCCATAATCTCGCCGACGTGGCAACCACCGCCCTCACCTATTTCGCGATACGGATCGCGAATAAGCCCGCCGACGAGGAGCATCAATTCGGCCATGCCAAGGTCGAGGCCTTGGCCGCCCTGGTCGAAACCGGATTCCTGTTCGCGCTCGCCGTCTTTATATTGATTGAAGCGATCGCGCGGCTTATTGGACAGGCCACAAAGATCGAGGCCAATTCTTTCGCCTTCGGAGTTTTGATTGCCTCGATCATCGTGGATTTGGTGCGTTGGCGTTCGCTGAAGCGGATCGCCGCGACGACGAAAAGCGACGCGCTCGCCGCCGACGCGTTGCATTTTTCAAGCGATATCGTCAGCTCCGCCCTGGCGCTCTGCGGGATCGCCGCCGCGCGTTACGGCTATCCGCAAGGCGACGCCCTGGCGGCCTTGGGGCTTGCCATGTTCATCGCAGTGGCGGGCTTTAAGATCGGCCGGCGCACCGTCAACACGCTCGTTGACGCGGCGCCGAAGGGCCTTGCCTCGCAAATCAGATCGATCGCGCAAACCGTTCCGGGGGTGGTCAAGATCGAGACGCTCCGGCTGCGTCCGGCCGGGGCCGAGGTGTTCGGCGACATTGCGTTCACCGTGTCGCGGACCTTGCCGCTTGAAAAAGCCGCCGCGATCGAGGCGAATGTCGCGGCCGCGATCGCGGCCCAGCATCCCGAGGTCGCCGTCACGGTCGCGGTGCAGCCGATCGCCCTCGACGACGAGACGGTGCTCGAACGCGTTCTTCTGATCGCGGCCAAACGCCGCGTTCCGGTGCACCACGTGACCATCCAGGAAATCGAGGGGCGGACCGCGATCAGTTTCGACGTCGAGCTCGACGGCCGCATGACGCATGGCAATGCGCACGAGATCGTCTCCGGATTGGAGAGCGAGATCGGCCGCGAGCTCGGCCCCGGCATTGAAGTCGAGACCCACATCGAGCCGTTGGAGCCTCGCCCATTGCGAGGTCAGGATGCGCCGCCGGCGGCACGTGAGGAAATCGCCCATGCCCTCGCGAAAATGGTATCCGGAACGGGGCCAATTCGCGATGTGCACAGCGTCCGGGTGAGGACAACGCCGGATGGTTTGGTCGTCAACTACCATTGCCTGGTCAGCCCTTACCTCAGCGTCGACGAAGTGCACGAACATGTCGACGAGCTCGACCGGAAAATGCGCGCCGCTTTTGCCGGCATCGTCAGAATCGTCGGCCACGCCGAGCCGTTGCGCGCATGAGCGTAGATCACTCCGCGCCGCTCCCGCCCTTTGCCATGCTCGCTTCCTTGTTGCGGGCGCGCCGCTTCGCGGGTTTGTTCTGGTGCCAGTTTTTTTCCGTCTTCAACGATAATTTCGTGCGCAACATGCTCGCCATGCTGATCCTGTTCCGGCTCGGCGAAACCGAGGCGGGCCCGTTGATCACCCTCGCGGTCGGCACTTTCATGGCTCCCTCGCTTTTCCTCTCCGGGCTTGGCGGCGAAATGGCGGATGCGCAGGACAAGGCGTTCCTCGCGCGGCGCCTCAAATTCGCGGAAATATTGGTCCAGGTTGTTGCGGCCTCGGGGCTCGCTCTCGCCTCGATGCCGCTGCTTTATACGGCTCTGTTTGGGCTCGGCGTCATCTCGGCTTTGTTCGGCCCGGTCAAATACGGCATCCTTCCCGATCTTCTCGCGAAAGAGGAGCTTTTGGCCGGCAACGCCCTCGTCGAGGCGGCAACCTTCATCGCCATTTTTTTGGGCCTGATCGCGGGCGGCCTGTCCGTCACGGGGCGCACGCCGGGAGGCACCGTCCTCCAGCTTATGGCGATTGCCATCGCCTGTTTCGCCGCCAGTCTCTTTATCCCCGGGGCAGGGCGCGCGGCGCCCGGTCTTCGCGCGAACGTCAATGTCTTCGCGTCGACATGGGCGCTCCTGCGCGAGATCGCGCAAGACGCAACACTTTGGACACGGAGCGTGGCGGTCTCCTGGTTTTGGATGAGCGGCGCGGTGGCCCTCTCGCTGGTGCCGGTGGTCGTCCGCGACAAGACCGGCGGCGGCATCGAGGTCGAGACGGCGGTCAGCGCGCTGTTCGCGCTCGGCATCGGAACCGGCTCGCTTGCCGCGGCGGTTTTTGCGCGCGGGCGGATTTACCTAAAGCCTGTCCCTTTTGCCGCGCTCGGCATGGCGGCTTTTTTGATCGACCTCGGCGCCGCGACGTTTTTTCTGCCCGTGGCGACGGCGGAAGTTGGGCTCGCCGAATTCTTTTCGTCGGTTGCCGGTATCCGCATCGCCGGCGATGTCGCGGGTCTCGCCTGCGCCGGCGGCCTTTTCGTGGTGCCCTTGTTTACCGCGATCCAGGCCGATGCTCCTAAGGACCGGCGCGCCAGGATTGTCGGCGGCGTGAATATTTTGAACTCCGCTTTCATGGTTTTGGGGGTGCTCGCGACTGCCGTGTTGCAAAGCCGGACGATCGGCGTGACCGAGCCGGTGCTCCTCGCCGCGCTCGGTGTTTTGAATCTCGGCGCGGCTTTTTATGTGCGGAAGGTCGCGGCGCAAGGCGAGCCCTGACGGCCAAGTGCCGGGGCGCGAAATTCGGTTTCGGGAGGCGCCTGTTTGAAGTAGAGCCGCCGTTCACCACCAGCGGATGTGCGGCGCAGCTTCGCATAAGCGGCAATACGGAACGTGACATTCACCCGGCATCGGCAACGGCTAGCCCGTGCGGGGGTGACGACACGAAAATGCTATTTTTGGATGGCTCAATA
>JBATYB010000478.1:0-3822 GCA_049673825.1 Methylocella sp.
ACAATTGCCTGCGAACCCCCAATATTCTGGAAGTTCAGACGTTCGGAACTTCCGTCCGGCGCCATCGTAACTCATAAGCCCGAAGATGACGATTTGTGCCATCATTACATTGACGGTCTGAGCGATAAGAAGCTAAGGAAATTGGTAAGAGACAGGAAAAGTGAGGATTTTCGGATATGTGACGGGAATGGGTGCGTTCCAGCCTCAACGGAAAAATTTGAGAAACTGAAAAAACTCCTCGCTAGTTGATATAGCAAGCACCTCTCTATTGGGTTGCGCGGTCAAACCTTTTCATGCTCTGGCAGAGATCGTCCACTGCGTTCAGCCTAACTGCGACGGTGACAAAGCCCAAATTTATCGGCACGTCAAATGTGGACCGGCAGAACCTGACGATAGGAATGCGCCGCTCCATGTTCCTAGCCTCGCTTGAAAATGCCCCGCCGGAAATGGTAGCCGAAGGCACGAAAAGCCGCCATGAGGATCGGTTAATCTGCAATCCTCCTCCTTTATGACGTTCGAAGGGTAAGGCGCTGCCGTGCAAACCGGCGGCACGGTTTCGCAATGCGCAAGGTTCGAGGGTCATGACCGCTTCTCCGGAACAACGCATTCTCCTCGTCATCGGCGGCGGCATCGCGGCGTATAAAACGCTCGATCTTATCCGGCGTCTCCGCGAGCGGGGATTTCTCGTGCGGGCGGCGATGACGGCAGCGGCGCAGCGTTTCGTGACGAAGCTTTCCGTCGAAAGCCTGACCGGAAACCGGGTTTTCGACGATCTCTTCGCGCTGACCGAAGACTCAAGCATGGGCCACATCGAGCTTTCCCGCGACGCCGGCCTGCTTGTCGTCGCTCCCGCCACGGCGGACATTCTCGCCAAGATGGCGCATGGCTTGGCGGGCGATCTCGCCTCGACCCTGCTTCTCGCCACCGACAAGAAAATCCTCGTCGCGCCGGCGATGAATTTGCGCATGTGGCTGCATCCGGCGACCCAACGCAACGCCGCCATCTTGCAAAAGGATGGGGTGGTTTTTGTCGGTCCCGAGGACGGCGGCATGGCATGTGGCGAATATGGTCCCGGCCGGATGAGCGAGCCGCTCAAGATTCTGGGCGCGGTCGAGCAAGTTTTGGCGACCGGCACGCGCATCGCATTGGCCGCCGGCTTTTCCGGCAATCAAGAGCCCACGCGCCCGCTCGCCGGAACGCGCGTGCTGGTGACCTCCGGGCCGACCCATGAGCCAATCGACCCGGTGCGCTATATCGCCAATCGTTCGTCGGGCAAGCAGGGTCACGCGATCGCCGCCGCCGCCGCCGCCGCCGGCGCCGATGTCGTGCTTGTATCGGGACCCGTCGCGCTGGCCGATCCGTTGGGCGTCAGGACCATTCATGTCGCAACCGCGCGGGATATGTTGAGGCAAGTCGAGGCGGCGCTGCCGGCCGACATTTTTATCGGCGTCGCGGCGGTGGCCGATTGGCGGGTGGCCGAGACCGCCCCCGCGAAGATCAAGAAAGACCCGACACAGACCGCTTGTCTGACGCTCGTCGAAAATCCGGATATTGTGGCGTCGATCGGGCGGCGTTCCAAGGAACGCCCGGCCATGGTCGTTGGCTTCGCGGCCGAAAGTGAAAAGCTCGCGGAGAACGCGCAAGCCAAGCTCATCGCCAAAAATTGCGATATGATGGTCGCCAATGCGGTGAGCGGAGCTTCCGGCGTGTTCGGCGGCGAGAACAATAAGGTGTTGATTTTAACCAAAAAGGGCAAGGAGTCTTGGCCCTGGTTGACCAAGCAGGAGGTGGCGCGCCGCCTCGTTGCCCGGCTGGCCGCAATGCTTGCGGAAACCGGCCGATGAACACGGCAACCGTCAGGGTCGGATTGCAACGCCTGCCGCATGGCGAAGGCTTGCCCTTGCCCGCCTATCAGACGGCGGGAGCCGCGGGAATCGATCTTCTCGCCGCCCTGCCGCGCGACACGAAAATCGTGCTCGAACCGGGTGGCAGGTATCTGGTTCAGACCGGCATGGCGCTCGATATTCCGCAAGATTACGAGGCCCAGGTGCGGCCCAGATCCGGGCTCGCGCGCGATTATGGCGTCACCGTGCTAAACGCGCCGGGGACAATCGATTCCGATTATCGCGGCGAGGTTTTGGTGCTGTTGATTAATCTCGGCGACGAACCCTTCGAGATCGTCAGGGGCGCCCGGATCGCGCAGCTCGTCGTCGCGCCGCTGGCAAAGGCGGTGCTCGTCGAAACCGGGGAATTGGCCGCGACGGCGCGGGCAAGCGATGGGTTTGGATCAACCGGGCGAATGGCCGGCCGGGAGGATCCGCGGTGATCCTCCTCTCCCGCCGCGGCCATCTCGCTCTCGCCGCGGTCGTAGACATAGCGATCCATGCGCGGCCGCTCCCGATCGCCGCAAAGGCTCTGGCGGTACGCCTCGAACTGCCGCCGCGACACCTTGAGGGCTTGCTGCAAAGCCTTGTTCACGCCAATATTTTGAAAGGTGTGCGCGGTCCGCGCGGCGGCTATGAATTGGCCCGGGAGCGCCGCCGGATCACCGCGGCTTCGGTTTTGCGCGCGGTATCGAGCGAGAACGGAGGCGGCGAGGCGCCGCGCTGCCGGCTCGTCAAGCAGTTGGTCGCGCCAATTGTCGAAGCGGCGGGCAAGGCCTTTCTGGATGAGCTTGAAGCCATCACCATCGACGATTTTTGCCGCCGCGCGGAAGATTTGAAGCTGGGCGACGAAAAAAACTTGGGCGCCGACTTCACGATCTGATCCATCCGGCGCGCGCAAGCGGGAATGCGTCTCCCGACGGCCAAGTCTCCGCCGCCAGAAATCAATGCACGCTTACCATTTCGAGCTCTTGGCTCATCGCGTTGGCCATCGCGGCATCGCGCGAATCGGTGACAATGATCGGCGTGCCATCGGCGGCAAGCAAGGCAAAGAGCTGGAGACCCGGCTGGATCGCGGGCGCCGCGGGGAAAAGCCGGCTCACGTCCTCCGAACGAATAGGTTTCAGATAGGCAACACGGCCACCACCGAGACTTGCAAGCTGTTCATTGGTAAGCAGGCGCCGGGACTCAGGATTGTTCATGTTCAACATCAAAGCATCTCCTCACATGGCGGTCTCCCGGAGACCCGCCGCACCGCGAACCATCCGCCGCGCCGCACCCTCCCTCTTTCTCAAGCCCGTTGGCTCTTAGAGCGCGCTGGGGCAGGCAATAACGAACAATCGTGCCACATTTCACGAAGCCTAGCGGCCTTCGTGACGGAGTCCTCGAGCGCAGCCCACGACTGTTCGCCAACAGTCGGGATATGGAGATAGGCGTTTTTCTTTCAAGGGCTTTTGCGGCGATGGATGCCCCCGGTCATGGGAAACCGCAGCTTCCGATGATCCAAGGTATGCGGGCTCCGCCGCGCCGGCATGGATTCTCTGTTCCAATCCCTATGATTGCCGGGCCGGAGGGGGGCCGGCCGGCCGATAGGCAGAGCGGCGAGGGTTAAGCCCGCCAGCCGGCGCCGAGCCTCCCGCATAGCAGACGGGCGGCAACGAACATCCCCAACTTGTCGGCTTGGATATTCACCAACGGCAAAACGCGATCGCCGTGGCTACGGGCGGGCGCTCTGGAGCGGTCGAATTCCTCGGCGACATCGCCAAAGACCCTAGGGTTAGGACTTAATTAATGATGAGATGAGTCAAACGGGTGGCAGTCACCCAGGAAGGGGATGTCAAACGATGAGCGATTTATTTTGGTACAGTGACGAACAGTGGGGGAAGGTTGAACCGCACTTGCCGGCCAAACAACAAGGACCGGCAAGACATGATGATCG
>JBATYB010000479.1:0-2042 GCA_049673825.1 Methylocella sp.
GTCGCCCGCATCTCTCCGCTGGCCATTCCATCAAGCTTCGCTTGACGCAACCTTTGGCCAGCTCCGCCCGCAGCCGCGACGGCGGCGGAAAGTAGCCTCATCGATTAGGGAGCAAGGAACGGCCGGACTTCCAACCAAGAAACCGGCCCCGATGGTCCCGCCGGCGGGGTCCGCTTCAGCCACGCGGACACGAAGGCGGAGATTGAGGCGAGGCGCCAAGCCTTCATTCGCAAATGGCGGCTGAAATGTCCCGCGGTCGCCGCCAGTCTGGAGGAAGCGGGTGACAAGTTGTTCACCTTCACCCGCTTCCCGGAAAGCCAATGGAAATCGATCCGAACCTCGAATGCGATTGAATGCTTGCACGAAGAGTTCAACCGGCGGATCAAGACCCAGACGGTGCTGCCTCCTGAGTTCGTCGAAGGGGGGGAGACCGCGGCCATATTGTTTTGGGCCCTGCTGGCATCCGGTCAGGTCACGGGGCGCAAAGCCGACGGCTGGCAGAGCCTCGCCGAGAAGCCTTCCGATCAGATCATTGACCTCGCCGCATGATGCGGTAAGAGCGTCACGCTGGAGATTGCGCCAAAATCAATTCCAACGCAAATCGCTACGGCACCCAACAGTCACTGTTGGCGTGGCAGTGGCGTTTGCCCGCGATCCTGATATGATGCCACCTTGGGCGATGCGATTCGCTGGCTTTCGAGTCATGAAAGCGGCGGATTTACGAGGTGTTCTAGTTTTTGTTAGCAGATCGCGGTTGCTGAAATGTCTGATTTCAAGGGGAAAGCGCGTGCGCTGCTTGTTACGCTCGGTCTTGTTTGGGCGCTGGCCGTCGGCCCCGGCATTGCTTCGGCCCGCGCCGATGAATTCCATGCGCGCTATACGGTGAGCCTCATCGGCTTTCCTATTGGGGAGGCGGCGGCGGCGGGGTCGCTCGGTCCGGCAAGCTACCGGATCGATCTCAAGGTCAAGCTGACCGGCGTCGCGGCAATGGTCGCAAATGTCAAGCTGGCGCTCGCCGCGACCGGAGCTTTGCGCAAAGGCGGCGTTGCGCCTTCCACCTATGCTACGACGTCCGCCAATTCCCACGGGATCCGGACGGTGCGCATGGCGCTCGATTCCGGAAACGTCAAGGCCGTGGAGATCTTCCCGCCTTTTGAGGACAAAGAAGGTAGAGTGCCGGTCACCGCGGCGAACAAGCGCAACATTCTCGATCCGGCGACCGCACTGATCATGGCGGTTCCCGAAGGCCAACCTCTGGTCGGTCCCGCCGCGTGCAACCGGACGATCCCGGTCTACGACGGCTATGTCCGATTCGATGTCACGCTCCACTTTGTCGGCGTAAGACACGTGGCGGTCCACGGATACTCCGGTCCGGTTTCGGTCTGCACCGCGCGCTATACGCCAGTCTCCGGTCACAAGCGGGACTCCAAATCGACAAAATTCATGGCCGAAAACAGGGACATCGAGGCTTGGCTCGCGCCGATCGAGCGGGCGCATGTCGTCGTGCCCATCCATGTCGCACTGATGACCTTGGCCGGCGCCGCCGTCATCGACGCGGTTGAATTTTCGGTCGAGCCTTCGGACCTGACGGCGACCACCACGCATTGATGGAGCGGCGGCGCGGCATCAAACGAGAGACGGAGGCCACTGCCATGATCACGCTCTACATGTTTGGGCCTTACTTCGGGCTTCCAGATGCCAGTCCTTTTGTCAGCAAAGCCATGGCGCTCTTGAAGTTCGCTGGTCTTGAGCATGGCGAAGATCGCGGCGGGTATGGCAAGGCGCCAAAAGGCAAGTTGCCTTATATCGATGACGACGGCCTGGTCGTTGCCGATTCGACGTTCATCCGATTTCACATCGAGAAAAAATACGGTTTCGATTTCGATGCCGGGCTCGATGCAGCGCAAAAGGCGACCGCTTGGGCGATCGAAAAAATGTGCGAGGAGCATCTCTATTGGGCCTTGGTGGCGACGCGGTGGCTCGACGACGCCAATTTTGCCAAGGGGACGGCGCTTTTCTTCAAGGCCGTGCCAATGCCGCTC
>JBATYB010000480.1:0-8576 GCA_049673825.1 Methylocella sp.
TGGCCTTCTCCTCGGCATAGCGCTCGAAGATGGCGCTAGAGACCTCGATCAGCGCGCACGTGCGATCGAATGTCGCGGCGGCCTTATGCTCGGCGCGAAGCGGATCAAGGCGGAGCTGCTCGGCGCATAGATCTATTCCGAGGTTGGGGCGCTTCTCCAAAAGACCCTTCGTCAGGAGCTTTTGGATTTTGCTTCCTTTGCCCTTTTCAATAAAAAAGATCGCGAGATAGCAGTCGAGGCAATTTCCGATCTCGCCTTCGGAGCGCGGCGACCGATAGGTCAAAGCTGCCTTCCGAAACAGGTCCGCCTTTCTTTGATCATTCGCGCTTCCTTGGTCAAGAAGTACCGCGAGGTCATTCCAGCGCGCGGGCGCGATGCCATCCTCGACCATCTCACGCTCGATGCGCGCAATATTGCGGCCTTCGACAAGTCCCAAGGAACGGCGCAAAATCTCTATGGGCTCGTGTAAAAACGGCGCGCGCAAAATCGCACGGTGCTTTATCGCTTCCTTGATCAGATCTTCGAAAGCGTCCGGGCCGCATTCGTCGGTGACGCGTTGCACAGCGGCGCCGAGCGATCCGTGGCCGGAATTTGCCTCGGCGAGAACGGCGCGCCGTGCGTGCTGCAACAATTCGGCGCGCCGCAAGTCCTCCGCCACCTCGAACCGCGCCGGCACATTGGCTTCGAAGGGAAACAAATGGAGAAGCCGTTCGCAAAACGCGTGAATCGTTTGGATCTTCAGGCCGCCCGGCGTTTCGACCGTCCGCGCAAAGAGTTTTCGTGCCAGGGTCAATTGCTCGCTGCCCGGCATTGGCGCTCCGGTTGCAACAATTTGCGCGCAAAGGTCGCCGCCCGAAAGCTGCGTCCACAAGGCGAGCTTATCGAACACGCGCGCGGCCATGTTGGCGGCCGCCGCCTTGGTGAAGGTTAGGCAGAGGATTCTTGAGGGCGCGACGCCTTGCAGGAGAAGCCGGACGACACGGCTCGCGAGCACATGCGTCTTGCCCGATCCGGCATTGGCCGAAACCCAGACCGACTGGCTTGGATTTGACGCCTTGTGCTGCTTGCTCCGCGTGTCAGCGGGTATCTCGAAGAACGCCATTATTCTCCGTTCCCTTCCGGCTCGCCGCCCAGCGACCATTCCTTGACACGGGCAAGATGATCGTAGGCATTGTAGCGCTTCGCGAATTTCGGAAACGGACGCGGCGGATAGGCTGTTGCCGGGTCGCGAAACTGGTTGAGCAGCTCGACAAGATCGCGATAATGGGCCTCCGCGACATCCATGAAATTGGCTTTGCCGAAATTGACGGGCCTTTCCTCGCCGCCCCCGGCTCCGCCGAGCTTCAAATACAATGCCTCGATTGTTTCGATGCTCCACCCGAGGTTGAAGGCGCCGCGCAGGCACATCGCCGCTTCCAGCGTCAGTTGCGGCGCGAAGCCAACTAGAATTTCGTTCACTCCTGGCGGCGTTCCAGTCTTGTAATCGACGAGCGTCACCGTTCCATCGCTGTTACGCTCGATCCGGTCCGCGCGCGCCGTAAGCTTGAAGTCCGAACCGTCGGCAAGACCGAAATCGAGTTCGCCTTCGGCCTCGGTTTTGATCGTCGCGATCCTATCGCGGCGTCCTGCTTCGAAACCGAGATAGAAATCGATTATCTTTTCGAGCCTGGGCCACCTTAGCGCCACGAAATCCGCGTCTTGCAATTGCGCGGTGAGCACTTCGCGCAACAGGGCGCGCAGTTTTTCGCGCGCGTCTGGCGGCAGGGGTCCAACCGGGCGCGCATTGACAAAGCGCTCGAGTGCCGCGTGGATCGCGCTGCCGAATTCGCCCGCGCCCGAGGTGCCACCAAGGGGATCGAGTTCCTTGAGACGCAGAATTTTCTCGGCATAAAGGGCGTAGGGGTCGCGCCGCAGCGTCTCGATCTGGGTCACGCTGAGGCGCTTCGGGCGCAGCGTGACCGGCGGCCTCGGCAGCGGTCTTTCGCTTGGCGGCGCGGCCGGCGCCGATTGGTCGATTGCCCGCGCAAGGCGCAAATAATAATCTCCGCGTTCGCGGCATGCCTCCCACTCCTTACGGCCAAGCGCCGCCATGCGCTGAAGGAACCGCGACGCCACCACCGGCGCGCCGTCGCGTTTGCGGGCGCGGCTCAAAATCACTTTGCCTTTGCCCATGGCTTGCGCGAAATCATGCGCCGTCTGGCCGAGCTTGCGCTCCGGCGGCGTCAGGCCCAACGCGGCGCGCATGGGACGGTTGAGAAAAGCGTCGGTGCGTGCCTGAGGCGGCCAAACCGTCTCGTCGAGGCCGCCAAGCAACATGACATCGGCGTCAATGAGGCGCGCCTCGAGAAGCCCGAGGATTTGGAGGCGCGGATGCGCCTGCCTCGCCCCGCGCAAAATGATCTCGCGCGCGACCGCCGCAAAAAAAAGCCCATAGGATTCGGCGTCGAAGGTCATGCGGTCTGGGGCGTTTTGCGTAAGCTCATCGAAGAGGTCGTCGAGCGCCGTCTCGCTTGCGAGGCCATCATCCTCGTAGCTCGCGATCGCCTCGATCGTGCCGCGATGCGCCGCAACCCAACGGTCTAACGTGTGGTTGCCGCGCAAGTTCAAGAGCGGCGCGAATTGGGCGCCAAGGCGGGACAGCTGATCCTCGAGGCTCGCCCATTCTTCGGCGGAAATCCGTTTCTTGGCCGGATGCGCGTAAGTGCTTTCCGCTTCGCCACGCGCCGCGGCGATCAACGCGGAAGGTTCGCCAGCAAGGCGCTCGGAAAGGGATCCAGCGGCGCTGGTCGAGCGCAGCAGGCCGATTTCGAGAAGCGCGGCACGCCGGGCAACGTCTTCGCGGGAGAGCCCCAGCCGCAGCAGCGGATGGGTCAGGAGCGCGGCAAGGTCTGCTGCCTCCATCTTGCTCGCGGCGCAGGCGATCGTGAGCCGCGCCAGCACGCCAATAGGGCTCGTGCCGAGGGGTTCGCCGGCGGAGTCCTCGGCATCGACGCCCCAGCGCAGCAATTCCGTGCGCACCCGGCGTGCGAGGTTGCGATCGGGAGTGACGAGCGCCGCCGTCTCGCAAGGCGTCTCTAAAACGTGCCGCATGGCGATCGCAAGCGCCAGCGCTTCCTCGCGCTCGTCGGCCGCCTCGATCAAACTGACCCCTTGCAGCGCGGCATCGAGCAAAGGCGCGTCCACGCGCGCGCGGTAGTCGATCCATTCGCTTGTCGATTCCGCCGGACGCAAGGCCTCGGATACAAACGTACCCCGCGCGGCGAGGCTTTGCGTGACCTCGCCGAGACTGACGACATCTTCGCGCTTGACTTGGAGAAGGCCGAGGAGGCGGGAGACCGCGGCTTGCGGATGCGTGAACGAGGCCTCGATATTTTGGCCGGGATCGCCCGCGATCATCGCCCATGCGCGATCGTCGAGATCAAGATCGAGGCCAGGCAGCACGACCGCGCCCTTCGGCGCCCGCGCGATTGCCGCAAGAAGGCCCGCGGTCGCGCGATTGGTGCCCGTCGAGCCGATCGCGATGACCGGACCGCTTAGCGTGCCATCTTCCAGGCGGCGGCTTTGCGCCTCGATCAGCGCAACCTGGCGCCGCGCCTTGTCCACCAAGTTGCGTTCGGCGAGACTCCTTGGCCATTGCTCGATTGCGATATCGAGGAAAGCGAGCGTGATCCGCCAATAGGGGTCGAACTCCGGCAGAACGAGCGGATCGAGCCTTTTCCAGGCCACATCCTCGATGATCAATTCGTCGATGAGATTGGCGAGCTCGCCGGACAAATGCCAGGCATCGGCGGGCGTCGCCGCGACAAGAAAAGACTCATGCGTATCGAACTCATATTTGCCGTTCGGATCGACCGAGACGATCGCATGGCTTAGGGCGCGCGCCCATGTGAGGATAAGGCCTCCAAGCTGCATCCGCCGCGCGATCTCTCCCGTCGCCTCGGGGAAACCCGGCTCATGGGTGCGATCAAGCGCCCCTTCATCGAAGAGCAAGCCTGTCTCCGTCTCCTCCAGCGCGCCGAGCGGCAGAATCCGCGGCAGCAGCACCGAGGAGCGGTTTATCGCGCGGGAAAATTCATCGGCGAGCGCGCGAGCGGCGCGCCGCGTCGGCACGTAGATGGTGGCCTCCGCCATTTCGAGCGAGCCGAGCTTGCGCGAATATCCCTCGACGACGCGGCCTTCGAGGAGCGAGGTGACAAAAGTTTTCAAAAAGGGCGCGCCAGGCGCGATGGTAAAAACGTTCGCTGCCTGCATGAAGCTTTCAGCCTGAGCTTGCGGGATGATCGCGGCCCGCATCCTACACGGCTTTACGTGCCTGCCCCAAGCTTGCCGCGCGTTCGCACCAAAATGTTTCCCGTGCGACGAGGGCGCCCCGGCGCCTCAGTTTCCAGTAGCTTCGCCCGAATTCAGCACGAAATGGCTTGCAATGCGTACGGCGTTACCGTACCCTTGGAAGGCATGAGAATAGGAAGCGTCCGCCATAGAGGTTTAAAGCGCTTCATCGAAGACGACGACGACCGCGAAATCCGGCGTGATCTCGTCAACAGGGTGCGTCGCATCCTGACCGCCTTGATTGCCGCGCCGGACATGGACGGCGTACAGGGTCCGCCCGGCTGGCGCATCCACCAGCTTACCGGCGACCGGGCCGGAGCTTGGAGCGTGTCGGTATCCGGTAACTGGCGGATCACTTTCACTCTCGGCAGCGGAGAAATATGCAACCTGAACCTGGAGGACTACCATTGATGGACGACGTACCTGTTAAAATCGGCATGAAGCCGTCGCATCCCGGTGAATTCATCCGCGAGGAAATCTTGAACGAGCTCGGGCTATCCGTGGCCCGCGCCGCCGAAGTGCTGGGTGTCCGCCGCGCCACCTTGTCCGATCTCGTGAACGAAAAAGCGGCCCTGTCGCCGGAAATGGCTTTGCGGGTCGAAAAGGCGTTCGGCGTCAGCATGGATACCCTGCTGCGCATGCAGGCATGGCACGACGGCTACACCATGCGTCAGCGGGAAGGCGAAATCGACGTAAAGAAATTCACGCCGCCGACCGGGCCGCGATGACGTAAGCGCCTCCTTCGCCCGCCTTTCATCTCGGCTTGGGCCAGCGGAGTGATGCGCACGTCATCCCGCCAATCCAAAATGGGGGAGCACGGATTGGGCTTGCGAATGCTGCGTTGCGGCGTATAGATTGCTGCATCGCAGTAGGGCACCATGGAGGTTGGCATGGCGCATCCGGCCCGCACGGCCCTGGTCCTGCAAGGGGGCGGCGCGCTTGGCGCCTACGAGCTCGGCGCGGCGCGGCGGCTCTACAAGGATGAAGCTTTCGCACCCGATGTGATCGCCGGTGTCTCGATCGGCGCGATTACCGCGGTCCTCCTGGCGCGGCCGGCCCCAGGTCTGAAGCCGCTCGAGGCGTTGGAGGCGTTCCGGCAAAAAATCACCGTGTCCGGACTGTTTCTCCCGCCGCCTTTCCGGCCCTACGCGTCGGTTCTGGGAAACCCCAATTTCTTCGTCCCGCGGCTTGACTACTACGCCCTGCCGGCCTGGACCAATATTTACGACACGGAGCCGCTCCGCCAGACGCTGTCCCAATTGGTCGACCTCAAGGCGCTCGCCGATCCGAAGGCCGCACCGGGACTGCTGGTGAGCGCGACCGATGTGGAGGCGGGAGAGATCGCGTATTTCTACAGCCATGACAGGGGACTGTCCTTGGACCACATCCTCGCGAGCGGCAGCCTGCCGCCGTCGTTCCCCATGACGGCGATCGGCGATAAATTCTATTGGGACGGCGGACTGTTCGACAATACGCCGCTCGGCGCCGTGCTCGACAGGCTCGATGGCGCCATGGGCGTGGACCGGGCCATTTATGTCGTCAATTTGTTTCCGAATAAGGCGCCGGTCCCCCGCAATATGCAGGAGGTCACGGCGCGGACCCAAAACCTGCAATTCGCCAACAAGACCTTGGAGGACGTGAAAATGCTGCGCCGGATCGACGAGGTCGCCGGACTGATGGAGGCGTTCGAAAATCTTCCCGAAGGCAATCCGCTCAAGGACAACTCCGCCTATCAAGCCGTGGCGAAGCGCCGCTACGTCCGGGTCCCGCGAATCGTCTCGATCACGCGTCCGGAAGAGGTTTCGGGCTTTGGGGCCAGCGATTTTTCGCCCGAGACGATCGAACGGCGCGCGAACGAAGGCTGCAAGCAGACGGAGCTGGCGCTGCAAGCGGCGTGACGGCGCAGGTCAGGCATGGCATGACGGCTATCCCATGCGGCAGCGGGAAGGGGCAATCGACGCAAAGAAATTCACGCCGCCGGTCGGGCCGAGCTAACGGTGCCCCCTTTTTGAAGGGATAGACGGCCCGCTTGGGCTGCCGGGAGCGCGACGCCGGTCAGCGTTTCGGCCCGACCATCGCGAACATCGCGCCCTGCGGGTCGAGGCAGTGCACGACCCACATGGGGCCCGGCACCTCCATCGGGTCAATGATGCTCTGGCCGCCGGCATTCTTGACGCGGGTGATGGCCGCGTCGAGGGCATCGACATTGAAGTAGTAGAGCCAGAACGGCGCCGGCGTTTGCGGCGTTTTCGTCATCATGCCGCCCGCCTGCGCGCCATCGATCGCGAAAATCTGATAGACACCCATCGGGCCCATGTCCATCGCCTCGGCCTTGGTCCAGCCAAATAGTCCGGAATAGAAGGCAAAGGCGCTTACCCAGTCGCCCGCGTGCAATTCATGCCAGCCGACATGGCCCGGCGTGCCGGGCGCGATTTGCGGGCTCTCCGGCCGGTCCGGGACGCTGAACAAGTTAAACACGGCGCCATGTGGATCGGCGGCGACGGCGAAGCGGCCAACGCCTGGAATATCCTCGGGAGCGCGGTGAATCGCGCCGCCGGCCGCCTTGACGCGCGCCGCATAGGCGTCGACATCGTCGACCGCGATATAACCCGTCCAGCACGGTCGAACACCCATTGCGCGTGCTTGCTCCGGAATCGGCATCAGCCCGGCGGCCATCGCCGGCCCCGCGGAGAAAAGTGTGTAGGAGCGATCGGTCTTGCCCGAATCCTTCGCGTCCCAACCGAGCACGCTGCGATAAAACGATTCAGCGGCTTTGGTGTCGCTAGTCATCACGTCGTACCAGACGAATTTTGCCTGATGATTTGTCATCGTGCGGTCTCCTTGTGTTGTTCATGACGGGCGAAACAGACTTGGTTCTGTAGCGCGGAGGGCGTCGCGGTCCGCGCCAAACTCCGCGGATTTCCCTTCGCGCGAGCCTAGACGAAGTCTTCCGCCTCGAAGAGCTGGCGGATTTCGATATCGGACGGGCCCGGCATCGGGTTCGGGCAACGCTTGACCCAATCAATTGCCTCATCGATTGATTTCACGTTCCAGATCCAATAACCGGCGATCAGGTCCTTGGTTTCCGGGAATGGCCCAAAGGTCACGGTGCGGTCATGTCCGGAGAATGCGACTCGCGCGCCCTTCGAACTTGCTTGGAGGCCATCGCCGGCAACAAATATACCGGCGTCAATCAGGTCTTGATTGAATTTGCCCATGTCTCGCAGGAGCTCCGCGCCCGGCATAATCCCGGCTTCCGAGTCCTTGGTCGCTTTAACGATGATCATGAATCGCACCGGTGGCATTCTCCTCTTGTTCAGGTTGACGGAACGGCATTTCCAGATAGCGATCGAGATAACCGGGGCACTCAGCCAGTCGTGGCCGCCTACAATGCCCCGCCGTCATAGGCCCGTTTCAAATCCGCGATGTCGAGCTTGTCCATGCGCGTGACCGCCGCCATGACCCGGTTCGCCTTCCCGGCATCCTGGTCTTGCATCATCTCGCCCAGAACGGATGGCACGATCTGCCAGGACAGGCCGAACTTGTCCTTGAGCCAGCCGCATTGCCCCTTTTCGCCGCCGGCAGAGAGTTTCTCCCAGAGGTCGTCCAGCTCGGTCTGCGTGCCGCAGCTCACATTCAGAGATATGGCCTCGGTGAACCTGAAGCGCGGTCCGCCATTCAACGCCATGAAGCGCTGTCCCTCAAGCTCGAAGATGACGGCCAACACCGTTCCCTTCGGCAGAGGCCCCGCCTCGCCATAGCGCGGCAGGCTTACGATACGCGAATTCTTGAATATCGATATGTAGTGGCTCACCGCCGCCTCGGCGTTGCGGTCGAACCACAGGCACGGCATAATCTTCTGGGTTTGCTGCATGGGCGCCGGCTCCTCCGGTTTGGTTGATCGAACAGCTGTTCCCGATATGGCCGCGGATGTCGCTCGCGGTGTCATGCCAATGCGCGTCCTTGCGCTCAACCCTCGACAATCATTTCGAAGCCGCCGTAGATGAGACGCTTGCCGTCAAAAGGCATGGGGTTGTTGTCCGGTTGCATGCGCGGGTCCACCATGGCCTTCTTCATGCCCTCGTCACGCACAATGCGCGAAGGCCAGAGTATCCACCCGAAGACGACCGCCTCGCCGTCCTTGCGCTTGACCGCCATGGGAAAGGACGTAAGTTCGCCCTCGGGCACATCGTCCTCCCAGCAGTCGACCACTTTCAATGCGCCGTGTTCCTTGAAGACAACGGCGG
>JBATYB010000481.1:0-3903 GCA_049673825.1 Methylocella sp.
CGCCTCGAACGCGCCGCTAACCGGCACGCCAGGCAATTATGAAGCGCCCGCGAACCCAGGCGGGGTGGCGGGGCAAAATGCGGCCACGTCCAGCGGCGCGGTGGCGCCAGCGGCGGCAAAACAACCGCCGCCGCACGCACCAAAACCGTTTCTCCTCGATCCCTTGCTCTGATCCGCCGATGCACCACTTCGCGATGAAGAACGGCGTCATGCATGCCGAGGACGTCGATCTCGCAACACTCGCGGCGGAAGTTGGCACGCCCTTTTATTGCTATTCGACGGCGACTCTGACCCGCCATTACAAGGTATTCAATTCGGCTTTTTCCGGCCTGCCGCATCTCATTTGCTATGCGGTTAAAGCCAATTCCAACCTGGCGGTTCTCAAAACCCTGGCGCGGCTCGGCGCCGGAATGGACGTCGTCTCCGGAGGCGAACTCCGGCGCGCGCAAGCGGCAAGCGTCGCCCCGGAAAAAATCACCTTTTCGGGGGTCGGCAAGACGCGCGCGGAAATGGCTTTCGCGCTCGAACACGACATTCTTTGCTTCAACGTCGAATCGGAGCCCGAGCTGAACGCTTTATCGCAACTCGCCGCAAGCCGAAACCGGATCGCCCGCGTGGCGCTCAGGGTCAATCCCGATGTCGATGCCAAAACCCATGCCAAGATTGCCACCGGCAAGGCGGAGAACAAATTCGGCATCCCGATTCGTCGCGCCCGCGAGGACTATGCGCAAGCGGCAGCCCTGCCGGGGATAAAGGTCACCGGAGTCGATATTCATATCGGTTCGCAGATCACCGACCTCGCCCCATTCGACGCCGCCTTTGGATTGATCGCCGATTTCGTCCGTGCGCTGCGCGCGGATGGTCACGCGGTTGAGCATATCGATCTCGGCGGCGGTCTCGGCATCCCCTACGCTCCGTGGGAGGATCCGGAGAGCTACCACCCGGAGCGCTATGCGGCGATCGTCACGGCAAGGCTTGCGTCGCTCAATTGCCGGCTGATCTTCGAGCCGGGGCGGCTGATCGCGGGCAACGCGGGCATTCTCGTCACAAGCGTCCTATTTGTGAAGCGGGGCGAGGCCAAAACCTTCGTCATTGTCGATGCCGCCATGAACGATCTGGTGCGTCCCACGCTTTACGACGCGCATCATGAGATCCTTCCCGTTCGCGGCGGGCCAGGGAACCGCGAAATTACGGCGGATGTCGTCGGCCCGGTCTGCGAGACCGGCGATTATCTAGGGCTGTCGCGTAAGCTGCCAGAACCTTCGCCGGGCGATCTCCTGGCGGTCATGTCGGCCGGCGCCTATGGCGCCGTGCAGGCCGGGACCTATAATTCGCGGCTTCTGGTGCCTGAGGTGCTCGTGCGCGGCGGCCAATACGCCGTTGTGCGCCCGCGCGGAACATACGAGGATTTGATCGGCCTCGACAAAATTCCGGCCTGGTTCGGCTAGAAAATTCAAGCTCGCCCCTGGCGTTTGGCCGCCATGGTGCTAGCGTCGTTGCCTGCGGCGGGGCCGCGCTTTGGAGATCGTTTTGGTGAGACTGGGACGCTGGAAACCAATCCGCCCGGAGCGCTCGCCGCGCGGCGAACGGGCCGCGAATCCGCGTCTGGAGCGGCTCGCCGCGAAGGCGCGCGCGATCCTTCTTTTCGAGCAGGCGTGGCGCAGTGTGGTGCCGCCGCTTATGGTGCTCGGCATTTTCGTTTGCGTTTCGTGGACCGGTCTATGGCTCGACGCGCCGCGTTGGGCCCGCGGCCTCGGCGTTCTTGCGCTTGTGCTCGGGCTCGGCGTCGCCCTGCTGCCGATGCGCGAATTCCGGTTGCCCTCGCGCAAGCAGGCCCTCGAGCGGATCGACCGTGTGTCCGGCCTTGCATCGCATCCAGCCTTGGTTATCGACGACCGCCTCGGCAATGGGACAAGCGATCCGGTGACGCAGACCTTGTGGAACCTGCATCGCCGCCGCGCGGAGCAAGCCGTGGCTTTGCTCCGCACCGGCGGGCCCTCGCCACGCATGGTCGATTTCGACGGTTATGCCTTGCGCGCCGCCGTCCTTGTCGCGCTTATCGCGACAGGCTTTGTCGCGGGCCCCGAAAAATACGCGCGCGTCGCCGCGGCTTTCGATTGGCGCTTCGACGCATCGCCGCGCAAGGACTACCGAATCGACGCCTGGATCGATCCTCCAGCCTATACCGGCAAGCCGCCGGTCGTGTTGAACCTTGGCGGGAACCAAAACCCACAACAAATCGAAGCCCCCAGCGGTTCGATCGTCGTCATTCATGCGCCGGGCGGCAATCTTGACATGAAAGTGAAAGGCGCGCTCGCCGAGGCCTCGAAGGACCAAAACACTCACCCTCGGGCCAGCTTGAGCGCCGCCGCCACGCCGTCCGGCGGCAAGCTTGACGGCAATGGCGAAACTCGCCTTGTTTTGCGCGGCGATGCAACGCTAACCCTTGGCCATTCCGGCGCGCCCCTCGGCGCGTTCGATATTCATGCCATCATGGATCAACCGCCGTCGATTGCGCTGACCAGGGCACCGAGGTTTAACGCGCGGGGATCGATGACGCTGAAATACAGCGTCGCCGACGATTATGGCGTTACCGGCGCCGAGGCCAGTTTCGCCAATCCGGTGCTCCCAGGCGGACATCCCGCCAAGCGTTCGCTCGTCGATCCGCCGCGGATCCCGCTTTTGGTGCCGCCGCCGCCGGGCCTCGGCGGCGAGGCGGAGACAACGGCCGATCTTTCCGAACACCCATGGGCCGGCGCGCGCGTGGAAATGACCCTGACCGCGCGCGACGAAGGCGGCAATGAAGGCAATAGCGATCCCGTCGAAATCACGCTGCCGCAAAAGCCTTTCGTCAAGCCGCTTGCCCGCGCGCTTGCCGAGCAGCGCCGCAATCTGGTTCTCGCCCCCGAGGATAAGGCGCGGGTGGCGAACGCGCTCGATGCCTTGATGATCGCGCCGGACATATTCGACACCGGCGCCGGTGTCTATCTTGGATTGCGGGTGGCATTCGATCGGCTCAATGCGGCGCATAGCGACAGCGATCTCGTCGAAGTCGCCGATTATCTCTGGCAAATGGCGCTGCGGATCGAGAATGGCGATCTCTCCGAGGCCGAACGCGATCTCCGCGCCGCCGAGCAGCAATTGCGCGATGCCTTGCAGCGCAACGCTTCGGAGGATGAAATCCGCAAGCTCGGCGACAATCTGCGCGCCGCGATGGATAAATTTCTGCAAGAGCTCGCCGCCCAGCGGAAGGACCAGGACCACCGCGATAATTTCGCGGCGGTTGACGGCCGGGGCCGTTCGATCAGCCCCAAGGAGCTGCAAGGAATGGTCGACCGGATGCAGGAGATGCTGCGTTCGGGCGACAGCGCGAACGCGCAGAAAATGCTGGAGCAACTGCAAAACATTCTTGAAAACCTGCGGGTCGCGCGGCCGCGCAAGGCCGACCCCCGGGCGAGAGAGATGAGCCGCGCGCTCGATGAGCTTGGCCAGATGAGCCAGGACCAGCAGGATTTGCGCGACGAAACCTATCGGAGCGGCCAAGCGGAAAGGCATCGGCAACGCGAGGAACGCGGCCAATTGGGCCTGCCGGGTCAGCCAACGCTCGGCGATATCTTTGGCCAGGACGGCGGCGCAACCGAAGGCGGCCTTGACAGACAAGGAAATGACCAAGGCGCCGGCGCCAAAAGCGGCAAGAGTCCGCGGGCCGGACAAACCAACGATGCCGATCTTTCCAGGCGCCAAAAAGCGCTCCGCGACCGGCTTGAAAATCTCCAAAAGCGGTTGGACGAGGCTGGGGCCGGCGCCAGTGGCCTAGACGGCGCGCAAAACGCGATGCGCGACGCCGAAAACGCGCTCGGGCAAGGTCCGCGCGGCACCGACGGCGCGGTCGATGCGCAAGGC
>JBATYB010000482.1:0-1613 GCA_049673825.1 Methylocella sp.
GGATCGGACTGCATCGGCACCTCGATCCGCCAGGGCGCGGTGAAGGTCACGCAGCTCGAAATCCTGCCGATGCCGCCCAAGATCGAGGATAAGATGCTGAACTGGCCGAACTGGCCGGTGAAGTTGCGAACGTCCTCCAGCCACGAGGAAGGCGCCGAGCGGGATTTCGCCGTGATGACGCAAAGGTTCGAGGGCGAGAACGGCGTCGTCACCGGTATCGATTGCGTGCGCGCGGACGAAAAAATGCGGCCGATCGCGGGCAGCGAATTCACGCTGAAGGCCGATCTCGTGCTGCTCGCGATGGGCTTCGTTTCGCCGGTGCATGAGGGGCTTTTGGAAAGTCTCGGCGTGGCGTTCGATCCGCGCGGCAATGTCGCGGCCGATGAGATGAGCTACAAGACCTCGATTCCCAAGGTTTTTGCCTGCGGCGACATGCGGCGCGGCCAATCCCTTATCGTCTGGGCGATCCGCGAGGGCCGCCAAGCCGCGCACGCCGTCGATAGCTTTTTGATGGGATCGACAGTTCTGACGAGGTAGAGCGGTTTCCGCCGGTCCGTCCATTTTGCTTTCTTGCGATCGCCGCCTGTATGCTGCTCCGGCAACGCGCCCGCGTTGCTTGGAGGACATACCATGATCAAGATCGCATCGTTACCCACCATCGCCGGGGCTCACGAAAAGCGCGAGGCCTTGGCGAAATTGGGAGAATATTGCGAGCGGTTGACCGTTTCGCCCCATCAACCTGCCGTTACTGTTGACCGCAACTTCAGAGGCGCATCGACCGTGCGGAGGATTTCGAAACTGCTTCCAGTGCCGCGGATAGTGACATTGCCGTAGTTGAATAAACGTCCGCTCAGCGTTTGATCGACGTCGACACTTTCAACTTTTGCCAAGTTCATCTCCATGGTCGCGCGGCGTATAAAACCGCGCTTCAGAATGACGCGGCGATCGGTGACGGCGATCTCGGTTGTCCAGCGACGGAACCATGCGTAAGCGAAATTGCACATAGCGACCATGGCGGAGATAGTTGCGACGAACCAAAAAAACCTATTGCTATCGGGATAGTTTACGCCGGCGAGCAGAGCCGCCAACGCGATAGCCGCGAGCACCCCCGACGGAATATAGACAATCGAACTTACGGTCGTGCGGTAGCGCACGCTTTCGCCAGGTTCTAAGACGCGATCAACATAAGTCGCCATTTTCAGGTCTCTTTGTGCGGTAGCATGCCGAGTCTACGCAAATCGGCCGGCCGATCAAAGACCCCGCTTAAGACTCCCTTCGGGCAGCAGCGGGGTCTTTCGTGTTTGAGGGGCTCCTATGTTGCTGCGCTTCCGGCTCGCCCCGTTGCTCTATCAAAGGCCGCATAAGGTAAAAGCGCCAATTGGCGAAAACGGCACGCCCGCGCTATATTCCAGGAAGGGAAAGAATAAATGACAGACCCAAAAAAGCGCGAGTATTCCCATGAAAGCGAGACCGGCCACTTCAACTTCTCGCCGGCCGCGTTTCGCCGTTGGGCGAATCAGTTCTACCAGTGCCGCCAGTCGTTTCAGTGTCCCGACTTTTCGCCGGTCCCGTACTTCCTGCTTTGCCGCGCGATCGAACTTCAGTTCAAAGCC
>JBATYB010000483.1:0-6804 GCA_049673825.1 Methylocella sp.
AACCCCGGCGGCCGTCTGGGCGAGGCGTCCTCGCGCCGCAGCTTCCGCGCCACCTGGAAAACGTTGACGGCGAAGAGACCGACGAAAACGATCCCGGCGCCGCAAAGCACGAGATCGTAGGGCGAGAACGTCTCGCGTCCGATCGCGATCCGCGAATCGCCCGCGAAATACATCCAGCAATTGATGCCGATCAAGCCGACGCGAAGCTCGGTCGGTCCCAGGGCCAGGAACGATAATTGAAACCTTTGCGAGACTTGGTTGTACAGGAACACGTACATGCATAGCATGAAATAGCCGAGCAGCGCGAACAAAGCGACGTCCAAGCGGATGTAGGCGGAAAGCCCGGCGCCGGTCATGATCGTCAAGTTGCACAGCGCATCGACGGAATGATCGAGAAAATAGCCGTAGCGCGGGCGGTCTATCCGGCGGTAACGGGCGAGGCTTCCGTCGAGCGAATCGCCGAGCCAGTGGATCACGACGCCGAGCGTCGCCAGCCAGAAAAACGCCGGATGCAAGCGGGTCGCCGCATAGCCGGCGAACACCAGCGCGGCGCCGCCGGCGCCAAATCCGGTGAGCCGGTCCGGGGTGACCGCGCGCGGCATATGCAGGCAAAGCCAGTCGAGGAAATCGCGCTCGCGGCGGGCGAGAATATTTTCTTGAACGCGCGAAACCACTGGCGGCGTTCGCGCCGGCTGGGCTTCTTGAACGAGAGCGACGCTTTGCACCAACCCCCCCGCATTACGGATTATCAATAACGATACGCAAGCATATTCAACGAACATTTGCCTTGTGACAACACAATAAGATCGCAGGACAATAAGATTGCAGGGGAGTGTGGCAAAAAAGACGCAAAGACCGCCGCGGTTGACGCGGATTCGGTCGGGACTCCATGTCCAGCCGATACCATGCGCTTCCCGCGACGGAATGCCATGTCATTCCATTGGAGCATGACGCCTTCAAATGGAACCGGTTCAAAAGCGTAGGCGGGCTTAGAGTTCGCGCTCGTAAATGCGGAATGTGCGGGTATGATGAGCCGGCAGGCTTCGCGCGAGATTGAGCATTGCGTGATTGGTTTCAAGCATCCAGCTGATCTCGGTCTCCTCAATCCCGGCCCCGCGCGCCTTGGTAATCGCCTCGGCAAGAAGCAGCGAAACAGCCATCGATCCGATGCGGGTTCCCCGCCAGCGGCTGGCGATGCCGATCATCGGGATCCGGGTCATCCGCGTCCCGCGGCCATGAATGCGCCACAGCAGGCGCGCCCAGCCGGCCGGCCACAGCTTTCCGCCGAGCCCAGCGAGCGCTTCGTTGATGTCGGGTATTTGCGCGACGACCGCGATGTCCTCGCCCCGCCATTGGGCCATTCTGATCCAGGATGGCTTGGCAACGGGCAGGGTAAGTTCCGCGATCAGCTTGGCCTCCGCGTTGCTGACGGGAATCGAACTCCAATTGTTCTTCCAGGCATCGTTGTAGAGCCGCAGCACCCGGGAAAATTCCGTTGGCCAGCGCGTCAGGGACAGACCATAAGTTTGGATCTCCTTGGCGGAGTCGAACCGGGTTGCGGTTCTGGCTACGCGTCCGGGAAAGTCCGACTCCGCTATCCGGCAGACATAAGCGAATAAATCCATGGCTTTGCGAAACTCGAGCGCCTCGATGTGGCGGCCGTAATAAGGCGGAGCATGGTTCGTGCGCACGACATGAGGCTGGTCAAACCCTTTGACGAGGAGTCCGGCTTCATGATTGATCGACAAGCTGAAGGGGCCGCGCATGCGGCGCAGCCCGCGCGCGCGTAGAAAACCGGCGGCATGTTGAAGCAGGACGGCGAACACGTCGTGGTCATCGATTGCGTCGATCATGCCAAAATGTCCGCAGGAATCGCGGTATTTTTCGAGATGCGCCCGGTTGACCACCGCCACGATCCGCCCGGCCGGCTGGCCATCGAGAAAAGCGACAAAAGGCTGAATTTCATTTTCAAGCATCAAGGGCGACCGCTTCTTGTCGAACACCTTGCGCATCTCGTCGTGAAGCGGCTCGATCCAGCGCGAATTGCCGCTCTGAGCGCGTTTTCCCGCCGCCATGAAAGCGGCGACGTCGGCCGGGCTTTGAACCTTCCGCACCGACAGTGCGGTCATGCCGGACCGCCTTGCGGAAATCCCGGTATGTTGTGCATGGACGGGTTCGCGTTGACTTCTTTCATTGCCTCGCCGATCGCACGAATTGTTTCATCTATCTGTTCGGCGCGATGCTCGGAGGTAAGAAAGAAACGCAGCCGCGCGGCGCGCTCGGGAACCGCTGGATGAATAATGGGCTGGACATTGATGCCGCGCTCAAAAAGTCCCTGGCTTAGAGCGACGGCAAAAACCGAATTGCCGGCCATGATGGGAATTATCGCGAAACCGGCGCTCGTTCCCGTATTCCATCCTCGCGTCTTGGCGGCATCGAAAAACAAACGGCTGACGCGGCGCAATCTTTCGACCCGGCCGGGTTCGCGATGCAGGATGGCAAGGGCCGCCGAGGCGGCGGCCGCCAGCGGCGGCGAAAGGCCGACCGAGTAGACGAACCCGCCCGACATGCATTTCAGATATTCCACGAGCGCGGTAGGACCGGCAATGAAACCGCCACATCCGGCAAGCGTCTTGGAAAGCGTCCCCATCCAGATATCCACATCGCGCGGGTCCGTGCCGGAGTGATCGAACAACCCGTATCCCTTCGGGCCAAGCACCCCGAGACCGTGCGCGTCGTCAACCATCAGCCAGGCGTTATGCCGCCGCTTTATCTCAACGAGCATCGGCAAGTCGGGAACATCGCCGTCCATGCTGTATAGGCCTTCGACGACGATCAACACACGCTCAAACCGCCGCCGGATCGACGTCAGCAGCAAATCCAGCGCCACGAAATCACGGTGCGGAAACGAACGCCGCTCGGCGCGGGACAGAGTCGCGCCGGCCAGGATGCTGTTGTGGGCAAGGCTTTCGTGGACGATCAAATCCTTCGGCCCGAGAATGGCGCCGATGGTCGAAACATTGGTCGCGTGGCCGCTGACGAAAACGACGCAATCTTCCTGCCCATAATGTTGCGCCAAGGCCCCCTCGAGTGCCCGGTGTCCCGGCCGTTCGCCGGCGACCAGCCGGCTCGCGGATGCCGACGTGCCGAATGCGTCAACGGCGGAATGCACGGCTTCGCGGACCTCCGGATGATGGTTCAGGCCAAGATAATCATATGACGAATAATTGATGAATTGGCGCCCGCCTATGAGGGTCGTCGCGCCGGCGGCGGTTTCATGGAGGCGAAAATAGGGATTGTCGAGGCCAACCACGGCCGCCATCGATCGCTGAAGCTTAAGTTCGCGATACCCCGGCAGATTTTGAAAGTCCATCACGCCGTTCGGAGATGGTGGCACCGGCGCCCGCGCAATTTGCGTCTTGGCACCGGTGGCCTGGGCGTCAAGGCGGTTTTGAACCATTTTGTCGAGGCGCCGCCGGCCCTCTTCATCCAACCCAGCTCGATGTTGCGGCTTCATGCGAATTTCCTGGGGCTGGGCGACGGCCCGGGCGAAGCGGTCGATTCATTGGTGAACGTAGAAGAAGCTTGGTTATTTCAGACAATATGTCAACGCCGTCTTTGGCCGGCTCCCGCGGGGTTCCGCGCTTGTCATTGGCAAACGAGGCTCAAAACCTTCAGCACCGGCACCGCGTTTAGCTAGCGGGGTGGCCAACGATCTTGGCCGGGCCGGTCTGATCCGCGCCTCATAGATTCAACCGGAGCCGCCGCCACGAGAACCCCAAGGCGCAATGCCGGGCGAGGAACCGGCTGGCACGCACAGCCGGCAAAACGAGGGGATGCCTGGGACCTTATCCGCGAGCGGCGATGGTTTTGAGTTCCCGCAGAACGCCGTTTACGAAGCCGGCATGGTCTGTCGCGCGCAAGGACGCGGATTGCGCCGCGACACTTCGCAGATAGGCCGCGATCTCGCTTGTGTCCTCGGGAAATTGGTGCCCTTGCCCGCCAAGGAAACATCGCAACTTTTCGACGCAATCCGCCAGCTCTTTGTTCCTTGTGAATGCGGCGCGCTCGCGGCCGCCTGATTTCGATCGAATTTCATATTCGAAAACTGTTTGGGCAAGGCTCAACCAGATGATCCGCGCGTCGCACGGCGCGCCGGCGAAAATCGAGAGTTTGATGGCGATCGCTTCCCGCACGCCTTGCGCGTCGCGCTCGCCTTCTTGGGTCAAACTCCCTGGCGGCCGCCTGTGCTTGTTAAGGGCACGCGGGCAGAAGGCGATTTTTCCCTGGCGAAGGCACGCGACGTAAATCGCCCAGTCGCCGCAATAGCGGAAACCGTCTGCCGCGCTCAAACCTTCGTCGAGCGCGCCGCGCCGGAATAGGACCGCGCTTACGTTGGGAATTGTATTTTTGATGGCAAGAGCCTCGGCGATTTCGCGCGGACCCGTCTCGACATATCCTGCCAGCCATTTCGTTTCGCTGAGCGTATCGGTATAGAAGCGGTAGGTCGGAGAGAGGATTTCCCCTTCCGTTCCGATCACTTCGGAATCGCAGTAGGCGACTGCAACGTCCGGATCCATAAAGGCGGCGGCCATGCGCTCGAGAAAGCGAGGGCAAGACGAATCATCGCTTTCCGCGATCCAGACGAGGTCCCCGGCGGCGCTTTCGATCCCCTTTGCCCATTGCTTAAAAGGCGAGCCGCTATTCGCCGCATTTGCAGCGATCGCGAAGGGAATTGGCGACCGCGCTTGCCACGCCCGCGCGATCTCCAAACTGCCGTCGCTCGACCCATCGTCGAGAAAGATAATTTCGTCCGGCCTCAATCGTTGCTCGAAAATCGACGCGAGTCTCTCATCGAGATAACGCGCGTGATTGTAGTTTGGAACGATCACGGAAATTGTCATCGGACGGGATCGGCGGTAGGCGACGCGAGGGGCCAAGAGTTCCGCCCAATCCGCGGCGGTGAGAGGCCTCGCTTCCATGAGATTGTGGTACGGCAGACCGATATCCGCGCATGTCCGGGCAAGCGGCAACGCGGTGCAGGCCGCCTCGCAGACGAGCCCCTTCGGGTCCCGGAATTTTATCGCGCGCAACACGCGATCGAGGACAACGTTCCTGTCGAGCGAAGCGAGATCGGGGCGCGACAAGTCGAGTATCGCAACTCCCGGGATCGATTCCATAGAAGCGTCGGTCACGCAATAAACATCCAGCCCCGGCAGCGCGACGAGCGCCGCAAAGAGTTGGCTCAGTCGCGCGGGATCCCTTCCAGCGGCTTCTCCTACATCGACGATCAATGTGCGAAAGGGCGCCTCGAGCGCGCCGGCCCCAGGGATCGATTTTTGCCAGGGAAGTTCCTCGAAATAGGCACTCGATGACGCGGGCGGCGGAAGAACCGGATGGGTGCTGTGCCAGCCATCGCGCCCGCGCCCGGCATAAAATGCGAGCGCCGTCTCGCGCGCCGCGCCTTGCCCGGAATGGGCCGCGACATAAAACTCCGTGTCGAAAAAACGGCAGGGGTCGCGGCCTTCGCGAGCGCCAATCGCTAGATAATGGCGCAGCGGCTCCATGCCCTCGTCCCGCGTATCGGCATTCTTCATAAGGTACCATGCCGAATCGAAAAGCGGACCAGGCGAGCGGCCGTCCTTGCCTCCAGACGCCACGAAATGGAGAAACGGGTCGAAGCCCGCGCGCCGCACGTCAGGATTGTTTTCCAGATACCATGCCCGGTCGAACAAGGGCGTCGGGATAAGGCCGCGCGGCAGCCCGTAAGCCACGAAATGTCCGAGCGGCGTCAACCCGCCGGTGCCGCCGGCGGCTTTTCGATAGAACGCGGTTGCAAAATAGGGAGACGGCTCGATGCCCTCCCGCGCGCCGTAGCTTATGTAATCAACGAGCGGATTTTGATCGCGCTGCCGGGGTCCGCGCGCGTTGAGATACCAAACCGGATCGAATAGAAGATGTGGCCGGTGCCCCCGGTCCGCGCCGCTGAGCAGATAATGCATGATCGGATCCAACCCCCCGACGCCGCTCTCGGGATATTCGGCGAGGTACCATTTGCGATCGAAGATCCGGCTTCGCGCAATGAGCCACCTCCTGCGGACCCGCGAAAGACTGGTGAGCGGTTTTTGTAAGTTCAGCAGCATGGCCGTTCCCGGCGCAATTCGGGCGGTGAAAGCGTTTTATAGGTCGCCTGGCGATCAGATGCGCCGACACAGTTTGAGCATAGTTGAGCAGTTTGCAATCTTTCAGATTTCATGGAATCGTTCTTGCCGGTCTCGAAGCCTCTTGGCGCCCTGGAAAATGCCGCCTCAAGAACGCGCACCCGCCTGTCCGGTCACAGGGCGTCCGGCCGTCCGGCATGTCCAATGGGTGACGGCCCGTCTCCTCACCGACCTTTGGCGTATCGAGTTCAAGACGGATGCGGGTCCGAGCTTTTGCGGGATCGATCGGTTCGGATTGTGGGAGTCGCCGACAGGTCTCTATTTCTTCGATCCTCCGCTTGAAGGAGACCGCGCGTTTTATGTCCGGTTCTACTCGAGGGTGAACGCCGAAAAGCTTTATTCACACCAAGCCATCCGCCACGTGTTTTTGATCGCTGCGCGGCGAATCCACGCTGGAGCTCACGTCCTCGATGTCGGATGCGGGTTTGCGAGCTTCCGGCCATGCGTGCCGCAGGCGACTTACCCCGGGCTCGACCCGCACTTCGCCGAAGGCGGCGCGATCGACGGGGTGCGCAGCGAAACGCTCGCTCAGCATCTTGTCGAGCACGCGGGATTTTACGACGCCGTCTGCGCGTTCCAGGTC
>JBATYB010000484.1:0-2921 GCA_049673825.1 Methylocella sp.
TCCCTATGGCGCCTGGGTCTCGCCGGAGAGCGTCGAGCTCATGACCGAGGCGGCGATTGGTCTTAGCGGCCTCAGCGTCGATGGCCACGACCTCTATTGGCTCGAAGCCCGGCCAAGCGAGAATGGCCGCACGGTTTTATGCCGCCGCCGGGCGGATTGCGAGATCGCGGACCTCACGCCGCCGCCCTTCAATGTGGGCAGCCGCGTTCACGAATATGGCGGCGGCGCTTACGCGGTTGCGGCGGGCGTCGCCGTTGTGAGCGAGCGCAACGATGGGAGCGTCTGGCTCATCGAGGCCGGCGCCGCGCCGCGCCGGATCGAAACGCCGGAAGGCTGCCGCTACGCCGATTTCGAATTCGACTTGCCGCGCCGCCGCGTTCTCGCCGTGCGGGAGGATCATCGCGCGCGCCCGCCCGCCGATCCAAAGGCCGCTATCGTCGCCCTGCCGCTCGATCCGGGCGGGAGCGAAACGATTTTGGTCGAGGGCCCGGATTTCCTGAGCTCGCCGCGCCTTGCCCCTGGTGGCGAAAAACTGGCCTGGATCGCCTGGGATCTCCCCGGCATGCCTTGGGACGGGACCAAGCTTTTCGTCGCCGGCGTGACGAACGAAGGCGCGGTCGGAGCCGCGCTTGTTGCGGCGGGGGAAACGCCGGAAGCAATCGTGCAGCCGGAGTGGTCGGCTGACGGCACGCTCCATTTTTGCTCCGACCGGACCGGCTGGTGGAATCTCTATGCGTTGCGCGGCAGTGCGATCGAAGCTTTGGCGCCGGTCGAAGCCGAGATCGGCGGCCCGCACTGGGTTTTCCGCCAGCGCTACTACGATTTTCTCACCGATTCGCGGATCGTCGCCGCGATCGTCCGCGACGGGATCAGAACCGCCGTGTTAATCGCGGACGGCAAGCTCGCGCCGCTTGGCATCGGCCAGGTGCATGATTGTCCACGCGCGCTCGGCGACGGTCTGGCCTATATCGCGACACCTCCGGCCGCGCCGCCCTCGATCTGTTTATCGCTCAAAGTGGATGGCGGCGCGCCATTCGTCATTCGCCGCGCCGCCCCCGCCGTGCTCCCGGAAGAAACCATTTCGCCCGGCGAGCCGCTCGATTTCGCGACCCGTGGCAGCATCGGGCATGGCTTCTGGTATCCGCCTAAGAACCGCGATTACAAAGGCCCCTCCGGCGAGTTGCCCCCGCTCGTCGTCTTGTCGCACGGCGGGCCGACCAGCATGACAACCAACAGTTTTTCCTTGAACATCCAATGGTGGACGAGTCGCGGCTTTGGCGTTGTCGATGTCAATTACGGCGGCTCGACCGGCTATGGCCGCGCCTATCGCGAGCGGCTCTATGGGCAGTGGGGTGTCGTCGATGTCGAGGATTGCGCCGCCGCCGCGCGCCATCTTGTCGAACGCGGGCTTGTTGATGCCGCGCGCCTCGTCATTCGCGGCGGCAGCGCCGGGGGCTTCACCACGCTTGCCGCACTGACGTCCCTAAACCTGTTCAAGGCGGGAGCGAGCTTTTATGGCGTCGGCGATCTCATGCTGCTCGTCAAGGACACCCACAAATTCGAGTCCCGCTATCTCGACCGGCTGATTGGATCCTTGCCGCAAGCGCAAGCTCTCTATGACGAGCGGTCGCCGGTCAATCATGTCGATCGGCTCGCCTGCCCGGTGATTTTTTTTCAAGGCGAGGACGACAAGACCGTTCCGCCCAATCAGGCGGAGACCATGGTTGAGGCGATGGCCGCGCGGGGCTTGCCGATCGCCTATTACTCCTTCGCGGGCGAGGGCCACGGGTTTCGCAAGGCCCTGACCCTGCGCCGCGTGCTCGAACTGGAACTCGATTTCTATGGCCGCGTGTTTGGCTTCACCGCGCCGGGCTTGCGCGAGCGCGTCGAGATCGCGAACATGCCGGCCCGCGAAGGTTGAGCAGTCCCCGGTCAAATCAGTCCGGCGGCGATGTTGATCGTGAGGGCGAGCACCGCGCTGTTGAAAAAGAACGCGAGGACGCAGTGAACGAGCGCCACCCGCCGCATCGCCCGCGAGGAAATGATGACATCGGCGGTCTGACACGCGACGCCGATCACGTAGGAAAAATATAAAAAGTCATAGTAGTCGGGGTGCTCGGTTCCAGGAAAAGCCAAGCCGCCGCGCTCGGCCGCCGGTCTGCCGGGCTCGGCGAAATATTCGTCGAAAAAATCATGTGCATAATGAAGGGCGTAGGTCAGATGGATGAAGAACCAGGCGTTGACGATCGTCGCCGCCGCGAGCCCGATATGCAGGCCCTTGATCGTCCCCGATAAATCCTTGACGATGGCGAGCTCCGCGACGATTGCGGCAATTGCCGCGAGCGCGGCGAGGCTGGTGAGCACGAGAATAAAAAATCTTCCCTCGTCGCTCATCCTTGCCCGCCGCCGCATCGATTGTGGAGTCGCCCGGGCGATCATGATGCCGGTGGCAATGAAATAAAGCCAGGTTCCCGCGTTCCAGGCGATCAAAAGCCTTGTCGCCAGACGAAATGAATCGGGCAAAAGAACGCCCGCGAGGAGGCCGGCCGCCATGCCCGCGAAGAGACGCGGATGGCCTCGCGCGATGCGAAGGGGAAACCAAAACCGGAAGATGCGCCGCCGCCCTGGCGAAATTGGGCCGCGGCGCGGCATCAATGTTTCCGCGTGGCGACGAAACGGGCAGCCTCTTTCAAGACCGTCGCCTTGGCGCCTAGCGGCAACGAATCGAGCGCGGCGATCGCCGCCGCCACGAGGCTGTCGCGCCGCTCCCGCGCCGCAGCAATACCGAGCGCGGCAACGAGCGTTGCCTTGTTGCGGCCTGCGTCCTTGCCCGCCCGCTTGCCGAGCGCCAAAGCGTCGGCTTCGACATCGAGAATATCGTCGGCCACCTGAAACGCCGCGCCAAGCGCGCGGCCATAGGA
>JBATYB010000485.1:0-2435 GCA_049673825.1 Methylocella sp.
TCCTCGCCGATCCCGAGGCCCTGGCGCGCCGGGTGGCGGATTGGCTGCGCACGGCGGCGGCGGCGAAGGACGGCGTCTTTGCCGTCGCCCTCTCCGGCGGCTCGACGCCGCGACGGCTCTATGAGCATCTGGCCGGGCCGTCCTGTCGCGATTTGTTCCCGTGGTCCCGCACCCATTGGTTCTGGGGCGATGAGCGCTTCGTGCCTCACGATGACGCGTTGAGCAACTACCGCATGGCGCGGGAGGCGCTGCTATCGCGCGCGCCGGTCCCCGCCAGCAACATCCATCCCATTCCTACCGAAGGTGTCAGCCCTGAAGCAGCGGCGTCCGCTTATGAGCGCGAGCTCAAATCCTTCTACGGCGCGGAGCGCCTCGACCCGGCCCGGCCGCTCTTCGACGTGACCCTTCTAGGGTTGGGGCCGGATGGGCATACGGCCTCCCTGTTTCCTGACACGGCGGTGCTCGCGGAGCGCGACCGGTGGGTCGCCGCCGTCGTCGGCGCCAAGTCCGAGGCGCGCATCACGCTGACCTATCCGGCGCTCGAGAGCAGCCGGCTCGCGGCCTTCCTGGTCGCCGGGGAAGAGAAGCGGGGAATTTTTGCGCGCTTCCGGCGCGGCGATAGCGATTTGCCCGCGGCGCGTCTCTGCCCTACCGGCACGCTTTGGCTGTTTGGCGACGCCGCGGCGACGCGAGAGGCTGCCTCATGACGCCTCCGCCACCGTCCGAGCGGGGTCTCGGGCGGTTGGCATTAGAGACTTGGTATTAGCCTCGAAACCGGAGCCTTGTTCGTTACTCTGTTCGCGCTCGGCAATATTTTGTTTCGACTTCCCATCGGCTTTGTCTCGGACCAGATGGATAGAGGCAAATTATTGTTGTCGCTTGGCGTCTTCGGCCTTTGTGCGGCAATCGCGCTGGCTCTTGCCGGGCCCGCGCGCCTTGTTCTCTTTTGCGGCCTGCTTGTCATATGGGGCGGCGGCCGCGGCTGCCTTTATGCCGTCGGACTTGCACACCTTGGCTCGCGCCACAGCGGGCCGGACTTAGCTAGCGCCAATGTCGTCTTCATCATGCTCTGCTCGCTCCGCATGCTCGACGGCCCGCCAATCGCCGGCTTTGGCATGGATCTCGTCTCGCCCAATGGGTTTTTCTTCTCCATCGCCGCCCTGCTCGCGCTCCATCTCGGTCTCGTTTGCGGGCGACGCCGCGTGGGGCGCCCGGATAAATAAGTTCATCCCGAGGCGCGGCTTGCGGCGAAGGCCCCCGCCATAGCCATGGCGCACGGCCCGCGCTATGTTGCACGGGAATCAGACCCTAATCAGTGGCCCGCCCCACGCCTAGCACCGCACAACATGGCCGAAGAAACGCATTTCGGTTTTTCCCGCATGCCGCTTGCCGACAAGCAAGCGCGGGTGGACGCGGTTTTTCACAAGGTCGCGTCCCGCTACGACCTGATGAACGACCTCATGTCCGGCGGCCTCCACCGGATCTGGAAAGATATTTTCGCCGGTAAGGTCAAGCCGTCCAGGAAAACCCGGTTCCGCCATCTCGATGTGGCCGGCGGCACCGGCGACATTGCCTTCCGGGTGGCGAAGGCAGGCTCGGCGTTGACCGAGATCGTTGTGCTCGACATCAATGCCGCCATGCTGGAGGAGGGACAAAGGCGCGCCGCCAAGCGCGGATTTGCAGCGGCGTTCGACTTCGTCGAGGCGAACGCCGAGGAGCTACCCTTCGCCGATGACAGCTTCGATGCCTATACGATCGCGTTCGGCATTCGCAACGTGCCCCGCATCGACAAGGCGCTGGCCGAGGCGCGCCGCGTTCTTCGGCGGGGCGGCAAGTTCCTCTGTCTCGAGTTTTCGAATGTGAATGTGCCCGTCCTCGACCGTCTCTACGAAGCCTATTCGTTTCGCGTCATCCCTCGTATCGGCCGCTTGGTGGCGGGCGACGATAAGCCCTATCGTTATCTCGTCGAATCGATCGCGCGGTTTCCCGATGCCGAGAGTTTTTGCGGCAAGATCGCCGGGGCGGCGTTCGAGCGGACCTCGTTCACGCGGCTTTCGGGCGGGATCGTCGCCATTCATTCGGGCTGGAAGCTTTAGGCATGAGTCTGACAAAGCCATGGAATTTCCGGATAGGATCATGCGGTCAACCAACGCGAGCAGGCGCATGATTCTTAACAGCGAAGCAGGCGATCGCCGTCCGACCGTTTGCAACCCGCACCCTTCGCGGCGGCATCCGGTTCTTTCGGACCCGGCCATGCGTTAGGGCGGGCGGAAATTGCGTTCTTCCCTCGGTTCCTCGCTGCGCCTCGCGCGCGCGGTTTTCGTGCTGGCCCGGGCCGGCGTGTTCAGCGACGTCGATCCGTCGGTCCTGCCCCCTGCGGCGCGGCTGCCCCTCGCCTTGGCGAAACTCCTTGGCCCGCGAAACTTGGGACCCGG
>JBATYB010000486.1:0-1806 GCA_049673825.1 Methylocella sp.
CGCGATCGAGGCAAGCGCCGCCCTCTCCTTCAGCCGGTTGGCCCGGTTCATCGACGCTTCCCGTTCCGCGGCCACGGAAGTCCCGCTCATCGGATCCCTCAGCTCAAGCACAAATCAAGAGGCGCGGCACGGCCACGCGTCAATGCTATATACCATGGCAAACGAATGGTTGGCGCTTGGTTGCACTGCACTCGCCTGGGACCACCGGCATAGGGTTAAGAGGAGGAAGATCATGGAATATCTGCATACCATGGTCCGCGTCGCGGATCTTAACCAATCGCTCGATTTCTACGTCAATAAGCTCGGCCTCGTCGAAACTGCGCGGGTCGAAAACGAAGCTGGCCGTTACGCTCTGGTGTTTCTCGCCGCGCCGGGAGACACAGAGCGCGCCACGAAGCTCAAGTCGCCGCTCGTCGAGCTGACCTATAACTGGGACAACGAAATCTATACTGGCGGCCGCAACTTCGGGCATCTGGCTTTCGCCGTCGAGGATATTTACGGTGCGTGTGACAAGCTCATGAAAGCGGGCGTCACCATCAACCGGCCGCCGCGCGACGGGCACATGGCTTTCATTCGATCGCCGGACGATATTTCGATCGAGCTTTTGCAAAAGGGCGCGCCCTTGCCGAAGCTTGAGCCTTGGGCGTCCATGCCCAACACCGGGGTTTGGTAAGGTTCGGCCTCCATGCAGCCAGGCGATCTCGCAAGGATAGCGCCTCTTTCCTCCTGCGCTTATTTCCTCGATGCCGATGGAACGCTCCTCGACATTATGCCGCGCCCCGAGGACGTCGCCGCGGATGAAGGTTTGAGGACGCTACTCGTGGAGCTTGCCGGGGCCGCGCGGGGCGCGCTTGGCCTTGTCAGCGGGCGCGCGATAAAGGACATCGATCGCATTTTCGCGCCGCTGGTTTTTCCCGCGGCCGGGTTGCATGGCGCCGAAATCCGGTTTCCGGACAGGTCCCGCGGCAGCAGCCCCAAAGATGGCGCGATGGACGGCATCCGGCCGCCTCTCGCCGATTTCATGACGGCCCATCCAGGGTTAAGGCTGGAGGACAAAGGCGCGGCGCTCGCGATCCATTTCCGGCAAACGCCGGAACTCGCCCATGAGGTCTTGGAATTTCTAGGGCTCCTCGCGCAACAAAGCGGTCTTGCGGTGCAGGAAGGCAAGATGGTCGCCGAACTCAAGCCGGCGCACCACGACAAAGGAAAAGGCATCGCCGCCCTGCTGGCAAGGTCACCTTTTTCCGGCCGCACGCCGGTCTTTATCGGCGACGATTTGACCGACGAAAGCGGGTTTTTGTTCGTCAACGCGCAAGGCGGGGTTTCGGTGCGGGTAGGCCCTGCCGCAGAGGCCACGAACGCGCGCTACCATCTCCGCGATCCGGCGAGCGTGCGGGCGGAGCTGCATCGGCTTTTGGCGGGCGGTTGAATTTCCCGATACGCGTTCGCGCCATTGCCGCGCTTTTGCCGGTGCTCGGCGGGCCACGTGCGCTCTTCCCTGGATTCTGCTAAGCGTCTACCCTGCTCAGTGGACCGGCGCAGGACAGGCTTTAGCCATGACCCCGAGAGACAAAGCGATCATACGTTACCTCAAAAGCCGCCAAGGCATCATCGGCATTAGTCTCGGCTTGACGGTTGCCGGCATCGTTTTCATTGTTCTAACGGGCCGCTATGAGCTCAGCTGGTTCGTTGCCGCCGCCATTTTGCCTTGGGTCGAATATTGGCTCCGGCGCAAAAAAAAATGACCCGCGCGCGTAACAAACCAGCAATATCGCGGCGGTTCCTTATTCCGCGACGTCCTTCTGC
>JBATYB010000487.1:0-5924 GCA_049673825.1 Methylocella sp.
AGGCCTTCGCGATGCCCGTGAAAACGATTTTGCGGCCATTTCCGGGCCGACGTGGCAAGCAACGGCAAGATGACCGGCTGGGTCGATCCTGGGCCTGATCGCCGGTTCGCCGTTGCGCGGACGGCGCGGCGGGAAGGCAGCGTTTCTTCGCGGACGCGGTCTGACCCGGTGCCGGAAGGCGCGACCTGGGGTCGCGCGTGCGACGCTGACCGAAACCCTGCGCGGCATCGCCGTCCGCGCGCAGGCCGATGTCCTCCGCGCCCGCTGTCTCGCGGATAACGGAAAATCGCATCAAAAAGCGCATCATATCGCCATCGTCCTCCGGCGAGCTCAGGATGAAACGCAAGACGATGCGGGCGAGCAAGGCCGGCGACGGCAAGGCCGGACGTGTGCTTGCGGCGTTCCGCGCCGGCGTCCCGGCGATTCTCGGACACCCGGCCTCGCGCGCGCCGACGGCTTCGAAATTCCTGACCCGCTGAAACGCGACCCGCTGAAACTCCTGGAGCGGCTTGACTGGAAAGGCAAGATCACCACCGGCGCCGCGATCTTCCGGCAAACATCGATCACGGCGCACATCGTCGAAGGCGGCGGCGACGATGTTTTTTTGGTCAAGGACAACCGGAAGAACCTGAAAGACGCTGTCCAAACGGCCTCCAACGCGGCGGTTTTTCCCGCTGTCCCGCTGCGACGGCGGCGCCCTCAAGGCGCATCGAACGCCGCATGATCGACGTGCTGCCCGCAAGGGCCGCCGGGATCGAACGCGCGGGGCCGGCAGGCCGCCAAATCTGCCGCGCGAAGGGTTGGCGCCGGCCAAAATGAAGCGGAAACGGCGCGCGCCGCAACGTTTACGGTCCGAGGGGAACGAGCGTACCCGGCAGCCCGCGGGATAGATCGGATTGAGAACGTAAGGCGGCGAAGGCGAGACGCTTGCGGCTGGCGGTTTCGATAACACGAGCGGCGATCTTGATCAGCCGGAGACGCAATGTCGCGAGCTCGGCGTTCGCCATCTCAATGCCGTCTCCAACCGCGCCGAGCACGATGGAAGGGGGTAAGAGCCGAACTCGGCACAGCTATCGATCTACTTCCACGGACATTCCCTTAGTAGTGCAATTCTGCGCGGTGAGTTAAGGCGCTTTTCCAAAATCGAGAGGCTCAAAAGATAACCCCTTTCGCAAAATTTCGACTGACCCAAATCCCCGCTTCTTGTCCCGTCTCGTCTTACAAGGTGCGTTTGCCAAGCATGTCAATCGTACCAAAATGTTGCACATGAAACACTTTGGTACAATGGCGCGGAATCCCCGTTGATTTCACCGGCGGTATTGATCGAATCCGGATTCGCCGGCCGGCAAGCGAAGATGGCCGCGCGATTGTGTGCCATCGTCCAGGCGGACAGCGATGGGCGAAGCTCCCGGACCGCGGTCGCCGGACGAGTTCGGCATGCGGGAGCCGAATTCGACGCGGACATGACCGTCAATCCGCTCGCAACCGGCGGTTTCCTCGACCGGCGCGCCGCCTGCGGCGCATCGCTCGGTCGCGCGCGAAGCGGTCGCGTTGCTGGATTGAACCTCGTTCGCCCGCGCGGGTTTGCCAAAGCCAAGGCAAGCAGCGGCGGCGCAACAGCCGACTGAAACAAAAATATCGCGCAAATTCATTTGGAGCCTAAACGATTCATTGAGCGGCCGGGTGCGATTTTCCTGACCATACAATAAGGCGATATAATGATGCGTTAAGATTTATCCTCGCCAATCTCCCAGGGTCGCCTGGACCAAGGCGAGAGCCGCGACGGCGGCCGTGTCGGCGCGCAAAATGCGCGGACCGAGCGGCAGGCGCAACACGCAAGACAAGGCAAGAATCGTTTCGCGTTCCCTTGCGTCGAAGCCGCCTTCGGGGCCGATCAAAACGGCGAGCGCGGGTGGCTGTTTGGCATCGGCGCGGGGGCGCAGCGCCGCCAAGGGATCGCTCGATGGCGCGTCTTCATCGCAAAAGACGAGGAGGCGGTCTTTTTCCCAAGCGCCGAGAAGCGCGTCGAGCCGGATCGGGGGAGCGATTTCCGGAATCGACAAAATACCGCATTGCTCGGCGGCCTCGATCGCATGGGCGTGCATCCGTTCGCTATTGATTCGGCCGGTCTGGGTCCGGCCGGTCAGCACAGGGCGTAGCAGTCCGGCCCCCATTTCCACCGCCTTTTCAACCATGTAATCCTGTCTTGCCTGTTTGAGCGGCGCGAACAAATAATGCAGATCGGGACGCGGCTCCTGCGGCCGTGTCAACTTATGGACGGCGAGCGTGACATTTTTGCGGTTAGACGCGGCAACGCTCGTTTCCCATTCGCCGTCGCGGCCATTGAAAACAAGGATTCTCGCACCTTCGGGTAGGCGCAACACATTGCGGACATAATTTACCTGTGCCTGATCGAGAGCGATTTCCGCCGCCTGCGCTAACGGGCGATTGACATGGAGGCGCCGCGCTGCGAAATCATAGCGGGACATGCGGCCGCCCGATACGGTCGAGGGCGCGCGGCGACCCGCGAGAACCGGTTACGCTTGCGCGCGCGGCGGTGTTTACTATGAACGCGCGTGATTTCGCTAGACGCGACCTGGCACGTGTCCTAGCGCGGCAAAACGCGGCTACGATAATAAGCGTCCTTGGCAAAAAATATGGCCAACACATCGAAACGTCACTGAAAGGCTCGCATCATGATGCCACATAGGCGCATTGGCTCCCTGCGTAAAGCCGCGTTTGCCGTCACGGCCTTGATCCCATTCGTGGGCTGCGGCACGGCTTCCGCCACCGATTGCAACCAGGATATCGGCGCGCTGACCAAGAAGCGCCAAGGAATCATCGATCAACTCAATAAACTCGCCCAGGGCGGCAAGAAACAGCTCGATCCGGTAGCCTCTTGCCCTAAGCTGCGCGCGCTTGTCGCCGTCGAGCATGAGCTCGTTGCTTATTTAACAAAGAACAAGGATTGGTGCGAGGTTCCCGACGAAGCGCTCCAAAATATTTCGGCGAGCACCGGCAAATCCGGCAAGGTCGCCAATCAAGCCTGCACCGTCGCGGCGAAGATGAAGAAAGCACAAGAGCAGCAGGCCTCCGGCGCGCTCAACGTGCCGCAGCAGAAGCTTCCCGCCGGACCGCTGTGACGCAACGCCCAACCGGGCAAGACGTTTCCGGCCCGCGCGATCGATCCCCGCCGGCCACTATTGCCGCATCCTCCGGCACAGCCCCTCCCGAGCCTGCCTCTCTGCCCGATTCGGTCGCGGGCCGGCTCGTCTTCCGGCTCGCGCCAAAATCCTGGCATTCCTGGCTTCAGCTCGCGCGCCTCGATCGTCCGATCGGCTGGTGGCTGCTTCTGTTGCCTTGCTGGTGGTCGAGCGCGCTCGCGAGCATTTACCAAGGCGCACCGTTGCGCGTCCGCGACCTTCTCTTGTTTTTCGCCGGAGCCGTCGTCATGCGGGGCGCCGGCGCGACCTACAATGATATTATCGACCGCGACGTCGATGCGAAGGTGGAGCGGACAAAAGGGCGTCCGCTCGCCTCGGGACGCATCGGGGCGACTGCCGCGGCGGTCTTTCTTGCCGCGCAATGTGTCGCCGGACTTGCCGTGCTTTTAAGTTTCAACGGCCTTACGATCCTTTTGGGATTTGCCTCGCTTGGCGTCGTTGGCCTCTATCCTTTCATGAAGCGAATCAGCTCCTGGCCGCAAGCGGTTCTGGGCGCGGCTTTCGCATGGGGTGCATTAATTGGCTGGGCGGCGGCCTTGGGATCGCTCGCGTCCGCGCCGCTATTGCTCTATCTCGGCGCGGTGTTTTGGACCATCGGTTATGACACCATCTATGCGGTGCAGGACATCGAGGACGATGTGCGCGCCGGTATCGGCTCGACCGCGCGCGCGTTCGGCGGCCGCGTTCGTTTGGGGGTGGGATTTCTCTACGCGCTCGCGGTCACGTGCATCGAAGCGGCCTTGCTTGCCGCCGGCGCGGGCTCGCCGGCGCAAGGCGGCCTCTTGCTTTTCGCGGCCCATCTTGCCTGGCAGGCGATGCGGGTCGACCCCAGCAACGGCGCCCTTGCGTCGCGCCTGTTTCGTTCGAACCGCGACGCCGGACTTATGCTTTTCGCTGGACTGGCGGCGGAAATTATTCTCGCGTCGAAATGATTTGTTGCGGCTCGGCCGCGCAGGTTTTATGCGCTCCGAGCCAAGCGTCTAAGTCGCGCGCGGCCCGCAAGCTGATAGCGGCTTTGCGGCTCAGAGCTGTTTGCTTACCCGGTAAGGTCTTGCCGCCGGGCGCGTTCCCGGCAATCGGCGGGAAAAGTCCAAAATTGATATTCATCGGCTGAAACGAAGGCGGCCCGGCATCGATGATCCCGATGTGTCCGCCGGTGATGTGGTTGATGAGAGCGCCGAGCGCGGTCGTCGCCGGAAGCGGCGTGAAAGCCTCGCCTGTTCGCTCCGCCGCCGCCATGCGGCCCGCGGCGAGCCCGATCGCGGCACTTTCGACGTAGCCTTCGCAGCCGGTGATCTGGCCCGCGAACCGCAGCCTCGGATCGGCCCTGAGCCGCAAAGCGCCATCGAGCAATTTGGGCGAGTTCAAAAAGGTGTTGCGGTGGATCCCGCCGAGACGGGCAAAGGCGGCATTTTCCAGGCCCGGAATGGTGCGGAAAATTTCAACCTGCGCGTGATGTTTCAGCTTTGTCTGAAAGCCGACCATATTGTAGAGCGTGCCGAGCGCATTGTCCTGGCGCAGTTGCACGACGGCATAAGGCTTTGCGCTGCCAGGATGCGGATTGGTCAGACCGAATGGCTTCATTGGTCCGTGCCGCAGGGTCTCGCGGCCGCGCTCCGCCATGATTTCGACCGGCAGGCAGCCATTGAAATAGGGCGTGTCTTCCTCAGCGAGCGCGTGGGGCTCGGCTCGATCGGCGTCGACGAGAGCGTCCACGAAGGCAAAATATTGATCTTGGGTCAGCGGGCAATTGATGTAATCGGCGCCGGTTCCGGCCGGCCCTGCCTTGTCGTAGCGCGACTGAAACCACGCCTTCGCCATGTCGATAGACTCTCGATGCACGACCGGGGCGATCGCATCGAAAAAGGCAAGACCGCGCTCGCCGGTTAGCGCGCCAATCGCCGCGGCAAGGGAGGGCGATGTCAATGGTCCGGTCGCGATGATCACCTTGTCCCACGCTTTTGGCGGCAGACCGTCGATTTCCTCGCGAACGACCGTAATGCGCGCGTGCCCGCAAACCATCCCGGTGACGCATCCCGAAAATTGGCCGCGGTCGACCGCGAGCGCACCTCCGGCCGGCAGCTTATGCACATCGGCGGCGGCCAGAATGAGGGAATCGAGGCACCGCATTTCGCGATGCAAAATGCCAATCGCGCTCGTTTGCGGATCGTCGGCGCGAAACGAATTCGAACAGACGAGCTCGGCGAGGTCTCCAGTTTGATGCGCTGGCGTCTTTCGCGACGGCCGCATCTCGTGAAGCACGGCGGGGACGTTTTGCCGCGCGATTTGCCACGCCGCCTCGCTGCCGGCAAGGCCGCCGCCGATCACATGGATAGGAGCCAGGGAGCTGGGCTCTGACATGGCGCCAGAGCTTAGAGCATTTTCGCATTAGGGAAAAGTTTTCGTCAGCTGCTCTTCCGCCGCGCATCAATGGATAGCCAAAGATCGTTTTTGCGCGGCGGGGTACGCGGGTACAATGGGCCACGCCATTTGGCGGGGCGTCAGGCGATGTTGCATCGTGGGCCGCGACATGCCCCACTTGACAGCCGCGGGCGCAGCCCTTTGCCCTCGATAAGAGCAGGGCGGCGCTTAGGATTCCACCTCCAGTTAAGCGCCCGTCCTGATCGACTTCAGGTTTGCGACGCAGGCCGCCGCATCAAGCTCAACACTGTCCCGCTCAGCGTGCTTCCGCTCATGACC
>JBATYB010000488.1:0-11420 GCA_049673825.1 Methylocella sp.
CTCCGCGAACTCCATCAGGGCCAGCGGCCACATGCGCCGCGCGAAAGGGCCGGACATATGACCGCACCCGACCAAGTCGCCAAAGCTGCCTCAAAAGCCCTTGCATGCGGGGGCCGTCCACATATGAGTTCTGCACCACTTGAATCTTGCGGGTCCGCGGCCTTTTGAGAGGCAGGAATCGAGAATGGGTTTTGAGAAAGGGCGGAATTACCGTGCGCCTCTTCCTCACGCGTCACTTAATCGGCGGCGCGCTAGTCCAGTGCTCCTGCGCAACGGCGTCGGTCCATGCCGAACCGGGGGGGCTGCATCGCCAGCCACGTCTCCGCGAGCTTGCCAGCCTCGATGCGGTAGGACTGCATACCTGCCCGACTGCGCGGCTCGCCGGTCTTGGGGTCAGTCCACTTGAACGCAAAGCGAAACCACGCGCGGTCGCCTTCGAACGAGTGATCGTACACGACGACACGTATATCCGGCCGCTCCTGCCGGGTCTTGGCGATCTCCGCCGCGTAGGCCTCGCGTGTTACCGTCCGGTCGCCACCTTCATCGTGCCGGATGTAGTGTTCGCCGACGCAGCTCGACACTAGATCATATCGACCTTCGTGCCAAACCCGCTCCCAGCGGTCGAATAGGTCGCGCATCATAGACTGGTCTGACATCGCGGAAGCGTCTCCTGCTCGTGGTTCGGTTGCGGTTGGGGTGTTTTCGGCTGCGCGAGAGACGGCACTGCCCGCTCCCAAAAACACAATTAGAAGCATAAAGCAGGCGCTTCGTTTCATTCTTCGCCCTCGAAATGGTGGGAAGTACGGTCACGGGCGGCAGCATAGCAATCCCAAGCGGGGTTGTCGGGGAATAAATACCGCCTCGCGCTTGGCGTTCTCCGCCGGAAGCGTCCTAATCTGGGTTGCGTCGCCGTCTCTCAAAAGCCCCCATTTTTCGCGGGCCACAGCTCCAGCTAATCCATCGGGTAGGTGCAACCCATCCGCCGCACCTCAGACCGGACAAAAGATTCCCGCCCAAAAGACAATTTTCGCGTCTTGCGCAGGTACGATGGACGGTCGCGAAACCGGACAAACCCGCGCGTGGAAAGCGCTCTCAGAATATCTCCCGGAACCTAAACCCTCACCCAGAGGAGGCCCGAAGGGCTGTCTCGAAGGGCGAGGGCGCGGCGCATCCTTCGAGACGCAGGCTTCGCCTGCTCCTCAGGATGAGGGCGCGACTTTTGAAACAGAAGGCTCATAGCAATTCCCCGCGATCTGCTCGCTGTCCAGCGGATCGACGACACCGTCGATGAGATTGGCCTCGAACAGGCTTTCGGAGGTGAGGGCCCGGCGCAGCGGACGCAGGTGCTGTAGCATTGTCGCAATCTCGTCCTCGCGCCGCAGGAGCGCCGCCCTCGCCTCGGCCACGCTCACCGCTCGAAAGCCGCAGGTCTCGCCCGGACGCATCTGCGCGAGCCTGCCAATGTCCGCGCCGGCAACATGACCAAGCTTCGGATAACCGCCGGTTGGCTGACGATCGGCCATGAGGACTAACGGCTTCTTGTCCCCGGCGATTTGGATCGCGCCGAGCGCAATGGCATCCGACACGATGTCGTAACCCCGCGCGTGTGCGATGTCCGGCCCATCAAAACGATAGGCCATGCGGTCGGCCACCGGCGTTAGCGTGAACTGCCCTTCGAAGAAGGCATTAAGACTTTCGACCGTGAAATAATCGTCTTGCGGGCCGAGCACGACGCGGAAAGGATTGGGTTCGCGGGCAAGCCATGGCGCGTCGATCGTTGCCTCGAAGCTCGCGCCGTCCGGCCTCTCCGTCGAAGCGGCCGGCAAGACATCGCCTGCCCGCAGCATCCGCCCCTCGATCCCGCCCATCGCGGCGCGCGTATGGGTCGCCCGGCTGCCCATCGCAACTGGCGTCTCGAAGCCGCCTTCGACCGCGAGATAAGCGAAGGCGCCGGAATCGCCAGCCCGCGCCGCTAGGACCTCGCCAGGCTGCAATAGGAGGCGTGCCGCGATCGGCAGCAGCACGCCGCCGCGCCGCCAGGTGAACGCCCCACCGGCATAGGCGAGCGCGAGCGGCGCACCTTCGCAGAGGACTTCAAGGCCGCCAACCGAGACTTCGACAGCGGCCGCGCGGACGTTGCTAAGGGCGGAATTGGCGGTCCGGAAGGCAACCCAGTCCATCGGTCCCGCCGGAGTCACGCCATAGCGCTGATAGCCGTGGCGCCCGCCGTCTTGAATGGTCGCGCCCGGACCGGCGCGCAGCACGCGCAGGCACCCTCCCATGTCAGGTCTCATCCAAATATTCGTGGCGTGCGCAAAACTCTCCGGCTTCCGCCGCCGCGCTCATGGATTCGAAGGCGGCGGGCTCGATCCGTTCGAAGCAAAGCTCGTCGCCGATGCCGGCAAGAAAAACCCGCTCGCGCCGGGGATCGAACGTCTTGACCGGCGTGCGGCCGATCCCGTACCAGCCAGTCGGCATGGCGCAACCGGCGATGAGCGCCTGGCCGCCCGCGATAAGCAACGATCCGGGCGGCACTGGGGCCCGTGGCACGGCGCGGCGCGGGATCGCGAGCTCGCTTGGGAGACCGCCGAGAAATGTGAACCCGGGCGCGAAGCCATACATATAGACACGGTAGCGCGCGCCGAGATGCAGGCCGATGATTCGCGCGGGAGACGAACCCAAGAGTGCCGCGATTTCGGCGATGTCCTCGCCGTGTGGCGCATCGTAGCAGGCGGGGATGCGCCAGAGTTGTCGCCGCGTCCGCTGGGGGGCTGATGAGTAATCGAGCCCGGCGAGGGCAGCGGCGAGCGCCTCCGTCGTCAAACGGCGCGGATCGAAATGGATCATGAGCGAACGATAGGTCGGCACGGTCTCGATCACGCCTTCCCATTTCGCTTGGCCAATGGCGGCGTCGAGCGCCAAGACCCGGTCATGGATCTTGGCATCGATGGTGTCGCCGAATTCGACAACGAGCGCGGATTCTCCGGCGGGCAGATAGCGTGGCGCGGGCAACATGCTGGAGGCTCTCAAACCGGCGCGAACGGCGCGAGAGCGATCCCGGCTTGCTCAAGGCGCGCGCGCACCGCCTTCGCCATGGCGACCGCATTCGGGCTATCGCCGTGGACACAGATGCTATCGATGCCGGCAGCCAAGCGCTTGCCGGAGATTGTGATGATCGCTCCTTCCAATACCATGGCGACGACGCGATCGGCGGCATCCCCGGCGTCGTGCAGCACCGCGCCGGGGCACGACCTTTCGACGAGACGGCCTGAGTCCGTATAGGCGCGATCGGCGTAGATTTCGCGGGCGACCGCAAGTCCGTGCGCAAGGCCCGCCGTCTCCAATTTCGTTCCGGCGGGAGCGAGAAAGCCGAGGCGAGGCTCGACCGCTTTCACCGCGCGCGCAATGGCCTGCGCGATCGTTTCGTCCTCCGCCGCGATATTGCTCAGGGCGCCATGGATCTTCACGTAGCCGACCCTCGTGCCGGCATAAGCGGCAAGCGCGCTCGCGGCACCGATCTGATAGGCGACGAGCCGCTCGATTTCTCCCGGCGTGAACGGCAATCGGCGGCGGCCGAACCCCCAAAGATCGGGAAATCCGGGATGCGCTCCGATTGCAACCCCCTTGGCCTTCGCGTCGGCGAAGGTTTGCGCCATGACCTCCGGATCGCCGGCATGAAAGCCGCAGGCGACATTGACGCTCGTGACGATATCGAGCATGGCGTTGTCGTCGCCGATCCGGTAAGCGCCGAACCCTTCGCCGCAATCGCAATTCAAATCGACGCTGCACATGGAGCTGGGCGGAGGGTAAACATCCGGGCGCAGATGATAGCGCGCAATGCCGGTTGCTCTCTCGACATCCAAGACGCGCTCAATAGGGACGCGCCGCCACTGTGATATCGCTTGGGGTGTAATTTCGCCGAGCAGCCGGGCCAACCCTGAGGCGCCTCCAGCTTTCAATTTTGCAGCTTGCAGTGCTTCATTCATATCTTAATGAAAGTACAACTTTCCGCCCAAGGCAAGCATTCCGCGCTCCCTGCCGCGCTCTCCACGCTCTCCGCGCTGGCTTCGTACCTTTATGGCCGCGGCGGATCAGTAAAGAAATCCTCGCGCCTAAAACCCTGCGCATAAATCAGCGCGGTCAGATCGCCGTGATCGATCCGCGCATGAGCGGCGGCCGCGACCTTGGGTTTGGCGTGAAAGGCAACGCCGAGCCCCGCGGCTTCGAGCATCGCGAGATCGTTGGCGCCGTCGCCAACCGCAAGAGTCTCCTCGGCGGAGAGGCCATGCCTGTCGCGCAGGCGCTCTAACGCCGCGAGCTTGGCGTCCTTGCCGAGGACGGGCTCCGCGACAAGCCCGCTAAGCCGGCTGTCCTCGCCGAAAAGAAGCTTGTTCGCCTGATGTTCGTGAAAGCCGATCCTATCCGCGATGACGGATGCAAAGACCGAGAAGCCGCCCGAAACGAGCACGGTATGCGCTCCATTGGCCCGCATGGTTTGAACCAGCACACGTCCGCCCGGCGTCAAGGTAATTCTGTTGGCAATCACTTCCAAGATGGTCGCGCGGTCGAGGCCCTTGAGCAAAGCAGTTCGCTCGCGCAACGCCGGCTCGAAGGCGATTTCGCCGCGCATCGCGCGTTCGGTGATCGCGCCAACATGAGCCCGCTTGCCGATTTCGGCGGCGAGCTCGTCGATGCATTCCTGGCCGATCATGGTCGAATCCATGTCGGCCAGCAAGAGCTTCTTGCGCCGCCCTTGCGCCCGTTGCACGATAACGTCGACGGCGGCGTTATCGAGAGCGGAGCGCACCCTATCCGCGACGGCTCTTGCGCCGGCGGCGGGTCCGGGGTCGAAAGCAATGTCGGCGGCAACGCCCGGATCGAGCCAGTTCAACGGCCCTGGCTGCCTCAAGGCTTCGCTGGCCCGCTGGAGCATATCTCTGGTCAAAACCGGAAACGCCGGATCGCAGACAAACGTTGCAACATGCGTCATGGGGCGTCTCGGGCCAACTCACTTCGCCGCCCTTCCTCGCGGCGGATGATTGCCTTGGAGGAGGGATCAACTGGCGTTATTTCATCCCAAGACAGGGAGCAAACGCAACTCCATGCTTATCTGGATGCGTGACAAACGCCGCTGCCCGCGAACTTTTGATGTCATTGTCCCGAAAACTAACCTGCACGGCCGCGTCAAGCGCCACTGTTCGCGATTGCCCCGATATGTGTTCAATGACGGTCAATGTTTTTTTCCGAGAATTTAGAAAATCAATTATCCGCATATCTCGCGATTGAGCTGCGGGTGCAATAGAAAACAAAGCGAGGTTTTTAGCGATAAAATAAGTCAGGTAGCCGTGTTTCATTTGCAATGCTGGTATTGCGATGATCCTTCTAAGGTGCGGCCCGAGAGAAGCATCGATCGTCTCACGGGATTGTTCCATTCCTTGGAATGGAATGTCTTCTTGCTCAGGACAAAGGAATGGTGCGCTTGACACGTCGTCGCCGAGAAAAATGTTTAATCGTACTTCTGCCGACAATGGCATAGGCGATCTATTCGTAAATCTGATATCCCAAATAAAAATATATATTCCTTCCTTAGACGGCGGATCCTCGATCTTTGTCGACCAAATTTCTGGAAGTGTTGCAACCTCGACAACTAGATCAGGTATTTCATCTTTGGCCTGAAGCTGCGCAATGATTTCTTCACTTCTGCGTTGACGGCGAAACGATGCCTCGAATACCCAAGCGAGCAAGATCGCCAATGTGATGGCAACCCACCAAGAAAATGAGATTGATTGAGCGTTGTGCATCAAACGCAACACCTGATATTTTTCTTGGTCCTCCTGTCTAGGAAGTTCTCCGCGAATCGCGGCGAATAAGCTGTAGAGCGCCCAAAGCGCGGCCACTAACTTCCCCCAGAGGCCTTCGGCCCAGAGATTGACGAAATGCTTTCGCCGCGTGTGTGCAGGATTAGCCATGGCCGCCGAGGTAGCATGGCGCCACGCGTAATATCAACCTTCCCGATAAGCATGGAATAATCAGGGCCGCGGCGAAGCCGTTGACGGGTTCCCTTCGCGGGGCGGGCCTGCTATCCCGGCGCCATGACAACCCACGCGCTTGAAAACATCCGCAATTTTGCCATTGTCGCTCATATCGACCATGGCAAATCGACGCTCGCCGACCGGCTCATCCAGGCCACCGGCGCGATATCCGAGCGGGATATGGTCGAGCAGGTGCTGGATTCGATGGATATCGAGCGCGAGCGCGGCATTACCATTAAGGCGCAGACGGTGCGCCTCGAATACAAGGCGCGCGACGGCAAGACTTATACCCTGAATTTGATGGACACGCCGGGCCACGTCGATTTCGCCTATGAAGTGTCGCGTTCGCTCGCCGCCTGCGAAGGCTCGCTGCTGGTGGTGGACGCGAGCCAAGGCGTCGAGGCACAGACGCTTGCCAACGTCTATCATGCGCTCGATGCCGGCCATGAGATCGTGCCGGTGTTGAACAAGATCGATCTCCCCGCCGCCGAGCCCGAGCGGATCAAGCGGCAGATCGAGGATGTGATCGGGCTGGATGCCTCGCAGGCCGTGCTCATTTCGGCAAAGACCGGGCAGGGCATCGATCAGGTCCTGGAGGCGATCGTCACCCGCCTGCCGCCGCCGGAAGGGGACGAGACCGCGCCCTTGAAGGCGCTGTTGGTCGATTCCTGGTACGACGCCTATCTCGGCGTCGTCGTGCTTGTGCGCGTCATTGACGGGACGCTCAGGAAATACCAGAAAATCAAAATGATCGGGACGGACGCCCATTACGAAATCGACAAAATTGGGGTGTTCCGGCCGAAGATGCGGGATGAGGCGGAGCTGGGACCCGGCGAAGTCGGCTTCATCACCGCGCAGATCAAAGAGGTCGCCGACACGCGGGTCGGAGACACGATCACCGATGCACGCCGCCCTTGCGCCGAACCGCTGCCCGGCTTTAAGCCCGCGCAGCCGGTGGTATTCTGCGGGCTGTTTCCGGTCGATGCGGCGGATTTCGGCGATCTTCGCGCGGCGATGGGGCGGCTTCGCCTGAACGACGCGAGCTTTTCCTACGAGATGGAGAGCTCGGCGGCTCTCGGCTTCGGTTTCCGCTGCGGGTTTTTGGGTCTCCTGCATCTCGAAATCATTCAGGAGCGGCTGGAGCGCGAATTCAATCTCGATCTCATCGCGACCGCGCCTTCGGTCATCTACCGGATTCTTAAGCGCGGCGGGGATGTGCTTGAATTGCATAATCCGGCCGATATGCCAGATCCGGCGAAGATCGAGACCATCGAGGAGCCATGGATTCGCGCGACGATCCTGACGCCGGACGATTATCTCGGCGCGGTATTGAAGCTCTGCCAGGAGCGGCGCGGCGAGCAGGCCGATTTGAGCTATGCCGGCCAGCGCGCGATGGCGACCTATGATTTGCCGCTCAACGAAGTCGTGTTCGATTTCTACGACCGGCTGAAGTCGATCTCGAAAGGCTATGCGAGTTTCGATTATGCCATCACGGATTACCGCCCAGGCGATCTCGTGAAGATGTCGATTCTGGTCAACGCCGAGCCGGTCGATGCCCTCTCCATGCTGGTCCATCGCGGCCGCGCCGAGGCGCGGGGCCGTTCCATGGTCGACAAGCTCAAGGAGCTCATCCCGCGGCATATGTTTCAAATTCCGATCCAGGCGGCGATTGGCGGAAAGATCATCGCGCGGGAGACGGTGAGCGCGCTGCGCAAGGATGTGACCGCGAAATGCTATGGCGGCGATGTCACGCGCAAGCGCAAGCTTTTGGAAAAGCAAAAGGCCGGCAAGAAGAAGATGCGGCAATTCGGCAAGGTCGAGATTCCCCAGGAAGCTTTTATCGCGGCGTTGAAGATGGATGGGTGAAAGCCGGAAAAAGAACCGGCGCGAAGATATCCTCGCTGTTTGCCCTCGGCCTATCCGCCTCGCGGACAATCTTCGCCGCCGCTAATCCTCCTCAAGCAAGCCCTTTCCTCAGCCAGCTCCCGGCCCCACAACTCCCCATCAACTCATTGAAATCTCAAGCGTACTGAAGGAGAATCCAGGACCATGGCGGGCGGCCTTTAATTGGAACGTCGGCGCCTGGCGGGTCGCCGACACAACACAGTCTGGTTTGACGATCGACCGGGAGAATCAAGCGCCGCCGGCATCGGCATCGGTTGCGCCGCGGATCACCCGGCCGGCAAAGTTCGTCGGCTGAAGTGTTGGCCTACTCAATGTTTGAAGGCGGCGCGGGCAAGAATGTCCGTTCCCATCGCAACGCAGACCAAATGCGAGATGACCCGCCGCGGAAAAATTCACCGCGTTTCGCGCAAAAAAGTTCCGAAGGCGCGGGGGCCGTCGCCCACCGGCATTTTCGCGGTCACCGCGAGCGTCCCGGCATCGATCGCCCAGACTTCGTTCGAGAACCAATTGACGACGTAAACACGGTTGCCGTCGGCGCTGGTTTCTATTCCTTCCGGGTAGTCGCCGACGGAAATCCGCCTCACCGGCCGGAGCGTCGCAAGATCGAAGACGGAAACCGTTCCGCCATATTGGTCGGTCGAAAAGCCGCGTCCCTGCGCCAGCGCGACGGCGTAGGGCCGCTTGCCGACCGCCACTGCGCCAAGCAGCTTGGCCTCCTTGAGATCGACGACGGACACGTCGTTGCTTTCGACATTCGCCGTATAGGCGCGCGTGCCTTGCGGATCGATGGTGACGCCAAACGGATGCGCGCCGACCTTGACCGTGCCTTTGCGGGCAAAGGTTTTCGCGTCGATGATCGAGATTTGATTGTCGTCGCGATCGGTGGTCACGATCAGCGCGCCATCGGGCGTTAAGGCCACTCCCGACGGCGACGCGCCGACCTCGACGCTGGCGGCGATGGCGCTGGTCGCGAGATCGATCTTATAGAGGCGCGGCTGATAGAACCCGGCGACGTAGATAAAGCGGCCCGCCGGATCGGCGGCGATGCCGAGCGGCGTATCGGGAATCGCGATCTTCGAGACGATGTTGCGCGACGCGGTGTCGATCACCGAGACATATTTGCCTTCCGTGCACGTGACATAGGCGGTGCGCCCATCGCGGGCCATGGCGATCCCGGCGGGCTTGCCCAAAACCGGAATCCGCGCCACGACCTGCTTCGATCCGAGATCGAGGACGCTGACCTCATCGCCGGTTTGATCGGTGATGAAGGCTTCGGCCCCGCTCGCCGGAGCACAGCCGAGAAAGGCCGCGAACGCACAGGCGAGGCGCACGGTTACCCGCAAGCCGTTCACTTGGCCGCCTCGACCTTTTTTTTCAGGCTTTCGAGCCCGGCGCGATACACTTTGCCGACAGCCTTCAGCGCCGCCTCGTCGTTCAATTCGGGCGGCGGATCGTTGTTGGGATAGCCCCGGTAAAAGGCGCCGCGCCATTCGACGGTGCTTTTGCCGCCGTCGGCCGGAAGGACGGCTATGGTCGAGGAATAATTGTTGACCGGCAAGACCTTCACGTCGACCTTGTCGATGCGATAGGAATAGCTCATCGCCCCCGCGTCATATTTGTAGAGGCTCTCGTCGATCGTCGCGCCGCCGTCCAGGGTGAGCTGGCGTTTCGCGGCGTCGGGTTCGTTGCCGCCTTCGCCGGTGGTCTTGGCGACGCCGGGGAGCCAGCTCATGTCGTGAAAATTCGCGATTGTTGCCCACACCTTTGCGGGAGGCGCCTCGATTTGGATTGTCTCGGTGATTTTCTGCCGCGACGGTCCATGCGCCCATCCCGCATGGGGGAGCACCATTCCGAGGAAGGCGCCCGCGAGCAGAAACTTTTTGGTAGTTCCGGCCATTCCTATATTTCCTTTGTGGTTGCCGACCGTCTTGCGGACCGGCTGTCCGGCGGGCGTTTTCGCGCCGGCGGCTAGCCGAGGAGACATTCGAGAAGGCAGGGAGAGCGGGCTTTCGCGGCCGAGGGCATCGCGATCCAGCAGTTTACTTTGCACCCCACCGGACTTGACCTATGATCGCCACGTCTGTCCCCGCGCGAGCGTGCCCCCGCGCCATTTCGCCTAGAGGTTTTCATGCGTACCGATGTCGCCGAACCCGTTCGTCTAAATGACTATAGGGTTCCCGATTATCTGATCGACAAGATCGATCTCGATGTCAAGCTTCACCCGGCGGCAACGCGAGTCCTGGCCCGTCTCGCTATCCGCCCGAACCCGCTGGGGCGGGCCAATGCCGCCCTTGTCCTCGACGGCGACGGACTTTTCGCGACGAAGGTCGCGCTCGATGGCCGAGACCTCGATTTGCACGGGACGGAGGCGTGGAACGGCGTTGTGACGCCGGACCGGTTCACGTTGAACGCCCCGCCCAGCCGCCCGTTCGCGCTTGAAATCGAGACCGAGGTCGATGCGGCGGCCAACACCCGCCTCATGGGTCTCTACCGCTCCGGCCCCGCCTATTGCACGCAGTGCGAGGCGGAAGGCTTTCGCCGCATCACCTATTTTCTCGACCGTCCCGACGTGCTGAGCGTCTACACGGTGAGGCTGGAGGCGGACTTTTCCGAGGCGCCTCTCCTGCTCTCGAACGGCAACAAGATCGCCGCGGGCAAAATCGAGGGAACGCCGCGTCATTTCGCGGTTTGGCACGATCCTTTTCCAAAGCCCTGCTATCTGTTCGCGCTCGTTGGCGGCGATCTCGGATCGATTTTCGACAATTTCATTACCCGCTCCGGACGCAAGGTCGCGCTCGGCATCCACGTCGAACATGGCAAGGAACCTTACGCCGCCTATGCGATGGACGCCTTGAAACGGGCCATGGCCTGGGACGAAGAGGTCTACGGACGCGAATACGATCTCGACGTTTTCAATATCGTGGCGGTCTCCGATTTCAACATGGGCGCGATGGAGAACAAGGGACTGAATATCTTTAACGACAAATATATTCTTGCTTCGCCTTCGACCGCGACGGACACCGATTATGCGCAGATCGAGGCGGTGATCGCGCATGAATATTTTCACAATTGGACCGGCAACCGGATCACCTGCCGCGATTGGTTCCAGCTCTGCCTCAAGGAAGGCCTGACCGTGTTCCGCGACCATGCGTTTGCGGCCGATATGCGCTCGGCCCCGGTGCGCCGCATCGGCGATGTGCGCACCTTGCGCGCCCATCAGTTTCCCGAGGACGCGGGGCCGCTCGCGCATAACGTCCGGCCGGACACTTACTTGGAAATCAATAATTTCTACACCGCCACGATCTATGAAAAAGGCGCCGAAATCATCCGCATGCTGAAGGTGCTCATCGGCGACGATGCCTTTCGCAAGGGCATGGATCTCTATTTCGATCGTTACGACGGAACGGCGGCGACGATCGAGCAGTTCATTTCCTGTTTCGCCGAAACGTCGGGGCGGGATTTGGCGCAATTTTCGCGTTGGTA
>JBATYB010000489.1:0-3111 GCA_049673825.1 Methylocella sp.
CTGCTAGAACGCTATGGACTCGGTGCAGGTGAAACAGAATGTCTCGCTTTCGCAAAATTAGGAGACGACACTGTGTGCAGCGACGACCGTCGAGCGCGGATGATGATAGCGAAAGAACTAGGTCAGAAGCGAGTGATTGGGAGCCTCGGCTTACTTGTTCAGGCTATGCATTGCAAGGTGCTTACCCTCGATGCTGCATTCGGAGCTTATGAACAGATGCGCCAATGCGGAGGATTTCTTCCCGAGATTTCCTTCGATGATATGATACGTGCGCTGGGCACGTTACAAACGTAAGAAGCAGCCAGTACCCGGTTCACGATATCTCAGATTATATTCTGTGCCGTGGAAAGACTTCATTCTCACCTGAACTCATATTGGAGATGAATGGCTAAAGCCTTGCAACAAAGCAAAAATCCTCCTGAAACCGCCCTCGGCCGCTGGTCTCCCCCAAGCAGGCGCGCTGAGCTCAACCAAAAAACTGGAGGCAACCGGTAGTATGAGACCCGGAGGCTCAGGGCTTATGCTCCCCGCGCCACTTCTTGACGGCGGCCAGCGTATTCTCGATGTGTTTTTCCGCGTGGGAATCGGAGTAGGCGTAAAGAATCTTTCCCTCGGGTGAAATCACATAGGAAATGCGGTTGGCGAATAGAGCGCCCACAAGCGGAACGTTAAACCCCGCGTCATAGGCTTTTATCACCGAAAAGCTGGGGTCGGCGCCGACCGGGAATTTGTCGCGGCACTCCTTGGCCGAAAAGTCGCGCTGCACCCCGATCTTGTCGCCCGAAATTCCCATGACGCTCGCGCCGGCCGCCGCGAAATTCTCGATGTTTTCGGCAAATTCATGCGCCTCGACAGTGCAGACGCTCGTGAATGATTTGGGATAAAAGTACAAAACCACCGGTCCCTTTTTCAAGGCCTCGGCGAGGGAGAATTTGAACTCCTTGCCGCCCAGCGCGGCGTCCACGGTGAAATCGGGCGCGGCGTCTCCCGGCTTCAACGCCGCCCATGCGGCGGTTGCGAAGAGGCCAAAACAAAGCGAGAGGAGCAGGGTCGATGGCTTCAGTGGGCGCGTCCTTTTGTTGCGTGCTCGCCTCGCGGCAATGATCAAAGCCGAACGCTTGCCGTGCAAGCAACACATAATGCCGCTCCAGATCAAATCAACGCTGATTGACCGGAAGCGGTTTTCCGCTGCTCATCATCTGGCATCCACGACCAATTTTCCGCGCAATCCCGCATGTCTCAAACCCGCGCGGCATATGAGCGCTTGTAAGGCTATATGCCCCGATCGGACTTTCCGCGTGCGCCGATGGCTTTGCCGAACGCCCCGTCCGGCTGATATGAAAGGCACCCGCTTCGCGTTGATCGATGGGGTATTGCGGTCGATCTTGGGAGGTAACCTTTCAAATCTTTTTGACGAAGGGAGATATCATGCATTGGTCTGTTCACGCCGCTTTCTTGGCCGCGATCGCCGGGGCAGTGACGATCTCGCCCATGGGCACAGCCCGTGCGCAGGACGTGCAGTCGCTTTGCGCGAGGGTAACCGGCGACGATCGCGTGAGACGCATCCCAGCCGCCCTTGTTCCAGCGGCGCGCCGGCTATTCAGCTTCTCGGCCGACACACCCAGCGGATACGTTCGGAAAAGCACCACCTTCCGGTGCATGGAGGGCAAAGTATGGCTGTGCAACTATGGCGCGAACCTCGTTTGCGGGAAAGCGGACACCCGCCGCACGTCAGCTGGCGCTGAGGATTTTTGCAAACAAAACCCTGGCTCGGATGTCGTTCCCATGGCCGCTACGGGTCACGGCGCGATCTACGACTGGAAATGCGCGGGAAATAAAGCGGTCATCTCCAAACAGATCGAAACGGTCGATCCACGTGGCTTCATTGCCGGAAACTGGAAGCCGCTGGATTAGAGGCCAAAGCCTTGCAACAAACCAAAAAACCTCCCGTGACGACCCTCGACCGCCTCGCCTTGGTGCGTGCCCGCATTGCCCGCGCCGCGCGGGATGCGGAACGCGAGCCGCAAGAGGTGACCCTCGTCTGCGTCTCCAAGACCTTTGGCCCACAAGACATAACGCCCGTGATCGGCGCCGGAGAGCTTGTTTTCGGCGAGAACCGGGTCCAGGAGGCGTTGGCCAAATGGCCTTCGCTCATGGCGGACCATCCCGGCCTCGAACTCCACCTCATCGGTCCCTTGCAGTCCAACAAGGCGCATGACGCGGTTCTCTTTTTCGACGTGATCGAGACGGTGGACCGCGAAAAGATCGCCGAGGCGCTCGCCTCGGAAATTCAAAGGACCTCCCGCCATCCCCGCCTTTATGTCCAGGTCAATACCGGCGCCGAGCCGCAGAAGGCGGGCATCCTGCCGCACGAGGCGGATGCCTTCATCGCAAGCTGCCGCAAGACTTTCGGTCTCGAAATTTCAGGCCTCATGTGCATTCCGCCCCTCGACGATCAGGCCTCGCCCCATTTCGCGCTTTTAAACCAGATCGCCGCGCGCAACGGGATTGCGGCGCTGTCCATGGGCATGAGCGCCGATTTCGAGCTCGCGATTCAACTGGGCGCGACCCATGTAAGGATCGGCAGCGCGATTTTTGGAGAGCGCTGAGGGTGTTCACGAATGTGTCATCGAAACCGGACGAACATCTGGAAATTTCGTGCGGCGCGTCGCCTTAGCATTTCCGTTTTCAACGAAAGCGCACTATAGCCGATGCCGCCGTGGACCATTTCGACAAGCGAGCCTAGCGACCTATGGCGTCCTCCAATGTCTCCGCGACTAGCAACAAGCCGGTTCCGGCGGGAAAGATCGGCATTCTGCTCGTCAACCTCGGCACGCCGGACGCCCCCCGTTTCTGGCCGGTGCGCCGGTTTCTCAAGGAATTCCTGTCGGATCCGCGGGTAATCGAGACGCCGCGGATTTTCTGGTGGCCGATCCCGCACATTATCATTCTGGTTCTGCGCCCGCGCCGGATCGCCAAGCACTATGCCGCGATCTGGAACAAGGAAGGGGGCGAGGGTCCGCTGAAGGCGATAACCCGGTCGCAGGCGGAAAAGCTCGCGGCTTGGATCGGCGCCGGGGGCCTCGATCCGAAAGGACAGCACGCCGCCCG
>JBATYB010000490.1:0-9799 GCA_049673825.1 Methylocella sp.
CCCTCCTCGTAGGCATTGCCGTTCTGCGAGATGATCGCGGTGATGCGGTCCGGATGCTTTGTGGCGATCCGGAACCCCGCCGGCGCGCCGTAATCGAAAACGTAGATTGCGAAGCGCTTCAAGCCGACCACTTCAGTGAAACGGTCAATGACGCCGGCGATGTTATCAAATGTGTAGCTGAACTTGCTCCGCGCCGGCATCTCCGATTGGCCGAAGCCCGGCAGGTCGGGCGCGATGATATGGAAGCGGTCGGCCAGGAGCGGGATGAGATCCCGGAACATGTGGCTCGCGCTGGGGAAGCCGTGAAGCAACAGCAGCGCCGGCGCGTCAACGGTCCCAGCCTCGCGATAAAAGACCTTGAGACCGTCAACATCCTCATAGCGATATTTGATGGCGGTCATTGCGTTTTCCTCCGCCTGAGTAACCGAGTTAGACGCCGCTGCTAGGACAGCCGCGGCGGCACATTCGAGAAAAGAGAGTCGAGTCCTTCCGCCATGGTCGGAAGTGCGAGAACGGCATCGCGCAGATTTGTATATAGTGTACTAGTTGAGATTTGATCGGACATTGGTGTCATAGAACCGAAGCGAGAGCCGAGGCCGGGCGCGGTGGTCGTCAGAAACTCAAACAGATGATGCGCGCCTGTCTTGCCCTTCCGTTCGTAAGCTTCAATGGACGTGGCGAGGGGCCTCATCGCTGCGTGTCGGCCTGTTCATCATCCTCAGCATGGCGATGCCTCCTGTCTTGACAAACCGCCATACCAGAAAAACCGCGAGGAGAAGAAACCCCATATTGAGCCATGTCGTATAGTTCCACGTAATCGATGCTTCGACGACGCGGGCCTGACGCTCGTGGGGAATGAGACCAAGGACACCAAATAATCCGTCGACAACAAAAGCAGCGCTCGCCATCGCGCCATAGAATGTGACGAGGAGGAACGCGGCCATCTTCAATCCGTAGTACTTGCGGTAGATGTTCAGGATTGGCAGCACGATCAGGTCGGCGAGGATGAAGGCGAGGACGCCGCCGAAACTGATGCCACCGTTCCACAGCACTGCGGCGAGCGGGATGTTCCCGACAGAACAGACGAAGGCAATGATGGCCACCAGCGGGCCCACAAGCGGTCCCCACAGCGTGGCTAAGACCGGATGGCCGGTCAAAAAAAACGCCTTCCAGAAATCCTGCGGCACCCAGGCGGCGATTGCTCCAGCGACCAAGAGGCCGCCAACGATATCCATCCACACTGCAGCCCAGTCCATGACGAAGTAGCGGCTGATTGCGGTCAGTCCCCTGTCTGAGGTGATCCGCTGCCATAACGAACCTTCAGCGGGAACCGACATATCCATCTCGGCGTGTCCTTCCATTCGCCCGGCAATGCCTTTCTCAGCCTGGTCTTTTGCCGCGTGAACGAGTTGCGGCCGCAAAAAAATTCGGAAAAGGAGAGCAATAATCGCGACCATGATCGGCGCGGCAATCGCCTCTGCGATCATGAAATGCCATCCCATGAGCACGATCAGGATGATACTCAGTTCAAGCACCAGGTTGGTGGACGCCATCTCGAAGGCCATGGCAGCCGTGAAGTTCGCGCCCTTGCGAAAGATCGATCGCGCAATCGCAACGGCTGCGTAGGAGCAGGACGAGGAAGCGGCCCCGAGCGCCAGCGCGACGCCGATCGAGCGCGGGCTGTCGTCGGGCAGAAGACGGCTCATTTCCCGGTGCGAGACAATTGCCTGAATCACGCCGGAGAGCGCAAAGCCGAGCACGAGAGGCCAAAGAATTTCCCATCCCATGGCAAATGCCGTGCCGAGCGCATCAAACAGCTCCTTAAACATGGCACCACGCCTTAGTTAGTTCGGGTGAGTTCGTGCGCACTAAAATCCACGATCTCACCCCCCACACCCGAAGCTCTGCGACCAAAACTGCCCTGATCTTGCGGTGCGCCGCTGCTAGGAGAGCCGCGGCGGGACATTCGAGAAAAGAGCGCCGAGTCCTTCCGCCATGGTCGGATGTGCGAGAATGGCATCGCGCAGGTCCGTAAATGGCAGGCCCGCCAGGATAGCCATCTGTACCACGGCCATGACCTCCCCGGCTTCGGCGCCGATCATTGTGAAGCCGAGAATGCGGTCGTCGCGCGCGGCGACAAGCGCCTTCATAAAGCCTTGTGTTTCGTCGATCGTATGCGTCCGGAGCACGGCACTCGTCGGCAGCTTTGCGACACGCGCTTCGATACCTTGACGTTGCGCCTCGCCTTCGCTCAGTCCCACCCGTGCAAGCGGGGGATCGGTAAACATGCAGTAGGGAATCAACCGGTCGCGGGTCGTGCGCGTTGCCCCGGCCAGATTGTCCCGAATGAGCCGGAAGTCGTCGAAGGATACGTGGGTGAACTGTGCGCTGCCGGCACATTCTCCGATCGCCCAGACCTCGGGCGCGCTGGTCTCCAGGCGCTCGTTGACTTTAATGTAGCCACGGCCGTCCAATTCAATGCCGGCCGCCTCGAGGCCGATCCCGGCGGTGTTGGGACTGCGCCCTGCCGCGACGAGGATGTCGCTACCCTCGATCGTCTGCTCACCTGAAGATGTGCGCACGAGGACGCTGACATCCCTTCCTGAGCGCCCCTGGACGCGGCGCGTCTCTGCCGCCACAAGAATGTCAATTCCTTCGTCACCGAGGATCCGCCGCATCTCGTCCGCGACGTCCGGATCCTCGCGGCCCGCGAGCTGAGGTCCATGCTCGATGATCGTCAGGCGGCTGCCGAAGCGGCGATATGCCTGCGCCAATTCGAGGCCGACGTACCCGCCGCCGAGCACAATCAGATGTTGCGGCACATACTCGAGTTCCAGCGCTTCAATGTTCGTAAGCGGTCCGGCCGCATCAAGGCCAGGCACGCTCGGAATGGCCGCGTGTGTTCCGACATTGAGAAAAACCTGGTCGCCCACCAGCGCGCGCGTCCCACCGTCATTCAAGCGCACCTCGAGCGTTTTCGGCGCCACGAAATTCCCGTTTCCCATAATCAGTTCGGCACCGCTCGACTCGTATTGCTGCAAAACAGCGGCAACCTCGGCTTTCACCATGTCGCGCTTGCGCTGACGGACTTTGGCCATGTCGGTCGCGACGGAACCCGTCTTCGCGCCGAAGCTTGCGGCATGATGCACCAAGTCGGCGACTTTCGCGCTCCAGATCTCGTTCTTGCTGGGGAGACAGTTGATGTTGGGGCAGGAGCCGCCAATCCAACGGCGCTCCACCACGGCCGTGCGCCCCCCGGATCGCGCCACGTGCCAGGCGAGATACATGCCGCCATTTCCACTGCCAAGGATAAGGGTTTCAAACCGTTCCGGCTGAGGCAAGGCTATCTCCCCTCCTCGCGTGAGCCTCGAGTGCCATCTCCTAGGTCTGGCGGAAAGCGACACCCTCAGTATCTGCTTCAGCAAATAGACCGCCGCCCATCGCAATCCATAGTTGCGCCCAATGTGCACTCAGAATTATTAGCACAAACTTAAACTGAGCTTTTATCGGAGAGGCGGATTCAGCAAAACACTCAAAATCGGAGAGTTGACGGGCGCACGTCGCGAAATCGCTTCCGGCGCCGTCGCCACCCACATTGTACATTGAGAGCTTGTATATTATAATAAACACTCGCCAAACGCTGTTAATTGGATTATATACGGGTCGGATTCGCCGTTCCGCGAGCTTTAGCTCATGCCCAAAGTCATTTCCGCAAATCGCCTCGCCGATGGAATCGTGGTCTATGCCGGTCGCGACGGCTCGTGGTTCGAGCGGCTAAGTCAGGCGAACATTTTTGCAAGCAAGGCCGAAGCGGAGGCCGGACTCCTCCTTGCCCAGGATGACGCGAAGCGAAATCTTGTCGTCGAACCTGTTGTGGTCGAGGTCGCCGAGGATGCAAGCGGGCTCCGCGCCGTAACCTTACGCGAGGCAATTCGCGCGCGGGGTCCGACGATCGATTTCTTGCCCCGGACGCTTGCCTTCGCACAGGACGCGGAGCCGGCGCAAGAAAATACGGCCAAGCGAGAGCCGGAATATCGGGCGCTGGTTATCGCGGCGGAGTGAAGCTGGCATGTATCGTTACGATGAATTCGACAAAAGCTTCGTCGCCGCGCGCGTGGCGCAATTTCGCGACCAGGTCGCGCGCCGCCTCGAAGGCGAATTGGACGAGGAACAGTTCCGGCCGCTTCGCCTGATGAATGGCGTCTATCTGCAATTGCATGCCTATATGCTTCGCATCGCCATCCCCTATGGCACGTTGTCGCCGCGGCAGCTGCGCAAGCTCGCCTTCATCGCGCGGCGCTACGACAAGGGCTACGGCCATTTCACGACGCGGCAGAACATCCAGTTCAACTGGCCGGCGCTCAAGGATTGCCCCGATATTCTAAACGAGCTTGCCGAAGTCGAGATGCACGCGATCCAAACCTCGGGCAATTGCATCCGCAATGTCACGGCCGATCAATTTGCCGGCGCCGCCGCCGACGAAATCGAGGATCCCCGCCCCTACGCCGAAATTCTGCGGCAATGGTCGTCGCTGCATCCCGAATACTCTTTTCTTCCGCGAAAATTCAAGATCGCGGTCAACGGCGCCGCAAAGGATCGTGCCGCGATAAGGGTGCACGACATCGGCTATCAGATTGTCAAGAATGCCGGCGGCGAGGTCGGCTTTGCCGTCTACGTCGGCGGCGGCCTAGGCCGCACCCCCTTGGTCGGGCATAAGATCCGCGCCTTCCTGCCGAAGGCCGATCTCCTCGCCTACACCAATGCAATTCTCCGGATCTATAATCTCGAAGGACGGCGCGACAATAAATTCAAGGCGCGGATAAAAATTCTCGTCCACGAGAAAGGCGCGGACGTCATTGCCGCCGAGGTCGAGGCCGAGTTCGCCAATCATCGCGACGATGCGCTCGCCCTGCCGCAACAAGAAATCGATCGAATCCGCGCCTATTTCGCCCCGCCGGAGTTGCTCGCGCGCGCAACAACTTCAATTGCGTTCGAAAAGCGAAAAGCAAACGATCCCGCATTCGCCCGTTTCGCCGCGCAAAACGTGGTGGCACACAAGACGCCGGGCTACGGAATCGTCACGATCTCCCTAAAACCCGTCGGCGGCATTCCAGGCGACGCCAGCGCCGGATCCATGGAAACGATCGCCGATCTGGCAGAACGCTTTTCGCAAGACGAGATCCGCGTCGCGCATGAGCAGAACCTCGTCCTGCCGCATGTCGCGCTCGATGATTTGCCCGAGGTGTTCGACCGGCTTGCCGGGCAAGGTCTCGCCACCGCGAATACCGGCCTCGTGACCGACATTATTTCCTGCCCCGGGCTCGATTATTGCGGCCTGGCGACCGCCCGCTCGATCCCTGTCGCGCAGCGGATTTCCGAACGGTTTGGGAATGCTGCGCGGGCCCGGGAAATTGGCGAGCTCAAGATCAATATTTCGGGCTGCATCAATGCTTGCGGGCATCACCATGTCGGCCATATCGGCATTCTCGGCCTGGAGAAAGCCGGGTCCGAGGCCTATCAGATCACGCTTGGCGGTTCCGCCGACGAGACTTGCAACGTCGGCGCCATCACCGGGCGGAGCTTCTCATCAGACGAGATTGTCGACGCGATCGAGACGGTCGTCGATACCTATTTGAAGCTCCGTGCCGGCGCTGCGGAGGATTTTCTCGCGGCCTACCGGCGGATCGGAATGGAGCCGTTCAAGGAGGCTCTTTATGGCCGCGAATGAGGCTGCCGTCTTCGCCGATACGGATCGCGCCGCGGGGCTCGCCGCCAAATTCGCGGCCATGGACACGCGCGAATTGATGCGCGTCGCGATCGAGGATCTGTTCCCAGGCCGGATCGCGCTTGTCTCGAGTTTCGGCGCGGATTCCGCCGTGCTGCTCCATATGGTGGCGCAAATCGACAAGACCACGCCGGTGCTGTTTATCGATACGCGGGTTTTGTTCGCGGAGACCCTCGCCTATCGTGGCGAGCTCGTGGCCCATCTCGGCCTTGCAAATGTGATCACTCTCGGGCCAAAGCCCGCGCTGCTTGCCGCGGAAGATCCGGAAAACTTCCTTTGGGCAAGCAATCCCGGCCGCTGTTGCGAAATCCGCAAGGTCTTGCCGCTGGCGGAAGCGCTCGAAAGCTATGACGCCTGGGTCAGCGGCCGCAAGCGGTACCAGGCGCACACGCGCGGGACCCTAGCTTTGTTCGAATCCGAAGGCGGCCGCATAAAAATCAATCCTCTCGCCCACTGGCCGGCCGTCAAAATTCGAGACTATCTCGAGGCCTTCGACCTGCCGCGCCACCCACTCGTCGCCAAAGGCTATTTTTCGATTGGATGCATCCCTTGCACCTCGCCCGTAAAGCCTGGGGAAGACCCGCGCGCGGGGCGCTGGCGCGGGAGTAGCAAAGTCGAATGCGGGCTTCATACGCTGCCGCTCTACGCCGGTTTGGACATTTGAAAATGGCGATATTCAAAGGCGATGGTTTCGCGCCGGATGACTGGCGCAATTTGGCGCAAGGAGAAGGCCTTCCGCCGGACGGCAAGGTCATCCTGACGCCGGCGCAATGGCAAGGAGCCAGCGCCCATGCGGAAACCGGCAATATACCGCTTGGCCTGCGCGTTGAACCGGGGCAGGACATACGAGCAATCGCGCCGGACCTTGCCCGCTTCGCGCTCGTCGCGGTCGTCTTTCCAAAATTCACCGATGGGCGCGGCTACTCGCTCGCGCGCCAGCTTCGCAGCCATTTTGGTTTTGCGGGCGAATTACGGGCGACCGGCGAGATTCTGTTCGACCAGCTGCAATTGCTTGCGCGCTGCGGGTTTGACAGTTTTGAAATCAGGGACGTTGCCACGCTCCGGCTACTTGAAGCGGGCCGACGGCCTAGCCTCAGGATTTTCTATCAGCCGGGTCTCGGGCCTGAAACCCCGGAGCGGACAAGACTCTTGGCACGCCGCGCCGCATCCTGAAGCCCAACGCATGGTTCGATTGAGGATATGCGCACAATCTTCGCGGCGCCGGGTCAATTGGAGGAGGGATTGTCGATCTTCGGATTATTTTCCCGCGAGGGCGTCGCGGAAGGCCGCCTCTGACCGGGAGAGGAGTTCCTCGAGCTCGCGGCCGCCGGACTCCCCAGCCGTTATTCGACAACCGGCCGAAGAATATGCTGAAGACCTGCCAAGATCGGCTGGTCCGAACCGTTCATGGCCTGCCGGAGGGCGTGTTTTTCTTGTTCTCCGCCGATCTTCTCGAATTCACGAACCGCGCGGGCCGTGAAGGCGCCAATTGACAACCCATTTGCGCCGGCGGTGACGCCGACTTTGCTCGCGAAACCGGACCCCATCGATGCGACGGCGGCGTGGGCGACCTTTTCATTCGAGCACGTATGAAGTATTTCAGCGATCAAACACATGACACCCTCGCTTAGCGGGCCGAACGGCGTTGGAAACGTTCGAAAAGCGGCACTTTCGTACAATTAAGCAATATTCATGCCGCCACCAAATTGAGCGCCGGGACGTTCTTTAGCGAAAAAGCCTATCTGAAGCGCTACGTCGCGACACCCGCCAACGTAGGTTGTAATTCTAACGTTATGATGACGTCAACAGAAATATCTTATGTTGCTCTGCAACAATACGCATAATTTAAGTTTTGCAGATGCTCAACTGCTTGTGAAATGTCTTATGAAAGCCATTTTAAACAGTCTAAATAATACAATCCTCACCCTGCTCCGGCATGACACTGACGTCGAAGCAGAGAGCAAAACCAGATATAATGTACTTCGTGCTGTGAAAATCCAAGGAAACAATTTCGACTCTAAAAAGAGCCTTTTGATTTCCGATCGGTTTCCGAGGCTTGAGTAAAGCCAAGCGACGGCTGCCTTGTTACGCCACAGGCGTGCCGGGGGAGCCAACCGGCGGCGGAATTCGCAAAAAATATTGCCTGCGCGACGCCGGCGGATGCACCCGCAATGGGCAATGAACGGCCCGAAAAAAAGTTCCGCGCCGGGTTTAAAAATTATGGAACGGTTGACGAAAATTGTCAGGAAAACCGAGCATCCCAAAAGGTGATTCAGGGAAAATCCGAGAACAGGCGGACGACGCGGTTTCCGGCGTCTTGAAAGGGTTCGAGGGCTCGGGTTGGCAAGGGTGACACCGGCTTCAGGATTTTGCGCGGGATTTTGCGCACGAAGCCGGTGCGAGAGAAAATATTGAGGGGCGGGTTGGCGCGGCGGTTGGGTTAGCCTTCTTCACCGAGGATGGCGGCGTTGTTCCTTTGCATGATCTCGAGGCCTTGATGATCGCAATTGGGGGGCTGGCGGCACGTGAAGGCGACGGACCGCCATACCGCCGTCGATGACGACCATGCGCTCAGGGATTTGCCGGACCTCCGCATTCCGAACGCCAAGAAAATCGCTCTGGTTCAGGACAACTCTCCGCGCGCCGGGGACATCCGGAGCGTTCCGCTCAACGCCCACGCACCAGCTTCGCTTTACGAGGCTTTTCCCGCCGCCGAAGCCAGGCGGCCCGCCGAACGGTTCGAACGGCACTGCACTTCCAAACATGGCAGCCGGCTCGCCTCATCCTTGTCGAAGGATGGCCGAATCCGAGCTGTGCGTCCTCTCAACCCAATGCCTCGACCGCCGCATTCCCGGCAAGAAAAACTTGAGCAAAGAAATCGCGGCTTGCGAAAAATACCGCGCCAAACGCCACGCCGGAGCCGATTGGCGGTTCACCACGGAAGACGCGCGCGTCAAACTCGCCCGCCTGTACCCTTCATTTTGAATGATGGGCCGTGTTGACAGAAAAACCGGTCAATGACAAATTCCGTGCCGGCGCGGACAGAAGGAAATCCTGTGCCACGGCAGGAATCTTGGGAAAATGGCCATGGCATTTTTTACGCTATTGCGATCTAAGTTTTTGATCGTATCGCTTCGCGCGGTTGCGCCAAAATACCGCTTCTTCTGAACCGATGGCGACCGCCGTCATTATCGTAACTTGTTGCAATAACATGGATATCACCGAATGCCTAGAGGCGATCAGTGCCCAGGCCGGGAGTGGGGGTCTGGGCGTCTTTGTGGTTGAAAACGGAGGTCCCGCTGCTTTTGATGCTCTCGCGGACGCCTTAGCCGCGCCGGGAGGACCGTGCATCGAAGCGGCCTCGTCGAAGCTAGCGAAGCTGGCTAGTCCAGGCGGTTGTCACCGGCGCTGCGTGGAGCTTGTGACCTGCCGCGGTGACTGGCCGGTCGCCGTGGCGGAAGCGCCCGAAAACCTCGGCTATGGCGGGGGCATAAACAGCTGGCTCGAGCGGCTGAGGCCATATCCCGAGTGGGATGGGTTCTGGATCCTCAACGCTGACACAATGCCAGAACCAAAGGCCCTGTCCGCCTTCAAAGCCGCTTGCGTCATGCACGGCTGCGGCATGGCAGGCAGTACGATCGTTGACTTCAAATGCCGCGATAAGGTGCTCACACGCGGTTTGCTTTGGCGGAGGTGGCGCGGCGGTGCTAGCCACGTTGACCGTGGCAAGCACATAAGTGACCCCGCGGCCCCCGGAGGTGCCAAGGCAATCGACTCCCCCTCAGGCGCGTCCGTCTATGTGACAAGAGCCTGTATCGCCCAGATTGGGTATCCCCGTGAAGACTACTTCCTATACTTCGAGGATCTTGAGTGGGGCATGCGCGCCAAGTCAGCTGGCCTATTAGCTCGCGCGGACGACTCTGTTGTTCCGCATAAGTATGGAACAACGATCGGATCGGCGGTATCACGAAAAGAGCGATCGCGCCTCGCCGTCTTTCTTGATGCGCGAAACAG
>JBATYB010000491.1:0-4709 GCA_049673825.1 Methylocella sp.
GTCCATGCGATGAAACCCATCAGGAGAACACCCAAAATAACGATGAATGCATCGGATGCAACATCTCCGCCATAGACGAAGCGGAAGATTTGCCCGCTCAGGCTGAGAAGAGACAGGGCGCAGAAGACGCTGAGCGAATTGCGCCCGAGCAGGCATAAAAAGCCGGGAAGACGCGGGATCCACCGGCCGATGATTTTAAAGCTGCCGGCGAAAATCGCCGTCAGGGCCAGACTATGAATGAGCCGCGCCGGCGATAGAAACGTCTTGTTGAACGTAAACAAGAGCTTCGGCTCGGGGAGATAGACCGGATCGGGGTGGAAATTGGTCATCCGCACGGCAACGCCGAGCGCCACCACCGGCAGAGCGAGCCAGCGCAAAAGGGCACGGTGACGCCGCGCGAACCCGCCAATCCCATCTTCGCCCGCGAGCAGGAAGCCGAGGACATAGATGAGCTGCCATGTGAGCGGATCAAGGAACCAGGTCCCCTCGACCGGCCAGGTCGGCAAGTTCACGCCGAACACGAGAGCGGCGGCATAGATCGCGAGCGAGGCGAGCGGCAAAAGCACCGGAGCATGACGGTGGAGAAGCGCGACCGCCGGAGCGAAGAAAATTAAAACGACATACAGGGGAAGAATGTTGAAATAGCCGAGCTGATGGGTAAGCAAAACGAGACCGATATGCGTCTTGACCGGATCGTTGAAGACGCCGGACGCATTGTGCCAATCGAGGAGGAAGGGCGCATCGAGACAGAGCGCGGCCGCCGCGAGAAGCGCGATGGCCAGCTGCGTGACGACCATCTGCGCGACATAGACTTGGAAGGCGCGCGATTCGATCCGCAGAATGAGCCATTTTGCCGGCAGCGCGCGGGCAGGACCTTCGATAAGTTTGCGCATCGCCCAGCCGGCGAGAAACACAAAAAGCTCGGCCGAGTCCGACAGCGACACGTTTCGAAAGGTGAATCGCTCGAAATAGATCCCCGGAATGTGGTTGATGAAAATCGTAACGAGGGCAAAGCCGCGCCAGAAATCGATCTCGTTGGGGGCGCGCATGGTCTATTCGAAAACCCTCTCGCGTCCAGCCGCCCGCCGCGGCGAGTTACAAGGTTGAGGGCTTGCCCCGCAGCTCCCGCCGCTGCTCGTCCACCGGATGAGGCCTTGCTGGGGCTGAGATTGCCGCGTTCGGCGGATTTTGGCAAGGCTGCTCGCGGCGATGCACCCAAAAGCCGGTGAGATCGGCCCCCCCGGGGTTAAACCCGGGCGCGCGCGCCGGACAATGGCACCCTAACGGACGTGGCGGACGTCGAAGGTCCAGCACAAGAGGCCCGGCTTTCCAGGCTTTCGACTATGGCTGATCTCGGCTATCCAGCAGGCGGTTCTTGATCAGCCAGTCGGCTCCGCGGCTCCAGGAATAGTTCGCGCCCATGCGAAGAGGGGTCTGCTTGTCGGAGATGACCGCGCCGGCATGGGCGTCGCGGATCTGAAACCGTACCGTGTATTCCATTCTGCTGATCCTCGTCACGATCCCGACAAGGGATTGCTCGGCGCCGAGTTTCAAGGCGATTGCGGCCTCGCAGCCGTTGCACTTTCGCAGCCAATGCTCCTTCACGGCCGGCGCATCTGCACTGCTGATATCGACGAGCGTGTAGCGCCCCGACTGCGCAATCGACCGGCGCGCCTCGTTAGTGACGCTCTTCAATTGCTCGTTGTCATCAGCTGGGTTCCCGGCAGCAAGCGAAGCTCCGGCGCTGAAATCTTCCAGCTCGAAATCGAACATAGCAAGCTTGACCGGAGGAGACGTGCCGGCACTTGCGGCGGATGCGGTCAGCACGATTGCGCAGAATAGCAAGGCGCCGGCGGAAAAGGACGGCGCGCGGCCGCGACGCGAGAGCAATCCGGCTTTCATTCACTTCTCACTCTAGGATTGGATGAATTGTACATTGGTTCCGAAATTCGAATCATGTCAAACGCTGTCATCGAGCGGTGGTAGGTCACGTGTGGATGGCCCCCCGCTTGCAAGACATTCACATGTGTGAAAGCGTGCGACAAAGTTTCTGGCGCGTGCGATCATGACGAGCGGCCTATGGCGCGGCACGCGGCCGGCGGGAGACTTGCGGAATGGCGAATATTTGGGCGCGCAAGCCGATGGCGGTGCTTCAGGCCGAGGCAAAAGAAAGCGATTTCGGACCGGGCGCCGGCGAAGCGCGATTGCGCCGGACGCTCTCGCTTTGGAGCCTTGTCGCGCTTGGCATCGGCGCGGTCATCGGCGCCGGCATCTTTGTCCTGACCGGCCATGCCGCCGCCGTCCATGCCGGGCCGGCAATCAGTCTCTCTTTCGTGCTCGCCGGAATCGTTTGCGCCTTCGCGGGCCTTTGCTACGCCGAAATGGCCTCGACCGTGCCGGTTGCAGGCAGCGCCTACACCTACGCCTATGCGACGATGGGCGAATTCATGGCCTGGATCATCGGCTGGGACCTAATCCTCGAATACGCCTTCGGCGCGACGACCGTCGCGATCGGCTGGTCCGGCTATGTCACAAGCCTCCTGCGCGATCTTGGCGTGGTGATTCCGGTCAAATTCGCGTCGGCGCCGCTCGCCTATGATCCGGCGGCCGGAACCTTGTTGCCGACCGGTGCGCTGGTTAATCTTCCGGCGGTGTTCGTCATCCTTGTGGTTACCGCCCTGCTCGTTGTCGGGATTAAGGAATCGGCGCACGTCAACAATATCATTGTCTCCATCAAGCTGGCGATCGTCGTCCTTTTCATCCTTGCGGGAGTCTGGTTCGTCAAGACCTCGAATTGGGTGACCGCGAGCAATCCCATGGGCGCCTTCATTCCCCCGAATGCCGGTCCCGGCCGCTATGGCTGGAGCGGGATTGTTAGCGGCGCCGCGGTTGTTTTCTTTGCTTATATCGGCTTCGACGCCGTGTCGACCGCGGCGCAGGAAGCGCGGAACCCGCAGCGGGACATGCCGATTGGTATTCTCGGATCGCTCGCGATTTGCACTTTGCTTTACGTCCTGGTGAGCGTTGTCATCACCGGCATCGTGCCGTTCGACAGGCTGGACGTGCCCGATCCGATCGCGGTCGGCGCCGACGCCATGGGATTTGGCTGGCTCGCCGCCATCATCAAGCTCGGCGCGATCCTGGGATTGAGCTCGGTCATTCTGGTGCTCCTGCTTGGCCAGCCGCGGATATTTTACTCGATGGCGCGCGATGGTCTGCTGCCTCCCTTCGCGGCGATCGTGCATCCAAGGTTCCGCACCCCCTATATCACGACTCTGATCACCGGCGTGAGCGTCGCGATCCTGGCGGGTCTTCTCCCGATCGGTCTTGTCGGCAAGCTAGTGAGCCTCGGCACCCTGTTCGCGTTTGCCGTGGTCTGCCTTGGCGTTCTCGTTTTACGGATCACCCATCCGGAAATACACCGCCCGTTCAAGACGCCGGCGGTGTTTGCCGTGGCGCCGCTCGGCGTGGCTTCGGCGGTCTTTTTGATGTTCGGCCTGCCGAGCGAAACCTGGCTAAGCGTTGCCGTTTGGCTGGTGATCGGCCTCGCCATTTATTTCTTGTACGGCCGCAACCACAGCCATTTGGCACGGCGCCAGGAAGGCGCGGAGGCCGGGCTCCGAGAGTAGCCCGGCGGTGGTTCTTAGTATCGAACTTCAGCGGTACCGGTTCAGTTTGAATGCCGCCTTCTGGCCGAAGCGGACTATCCGCACAAAGAAAGTTGGCGCCTTTTGGAAATTTGCGAAATTCAAGGTATTCGCACTGCCACTTAAATCATTGTGCTCGTTGTCATATCGGGTGATTTCGTCCGCTTCTGAGCCCGTGGCTGTCCGTTCGCCTCTATGCTCAGCAAGATTCACTCACACGAAAGGTGGCGTTCATGACTAAATTGCGGGTTCAAAGCTTCTCCCTTTCCCTCGATGGCTACGGCGCTGGCCCCTATCAGGACCTTGCCAACCCGCTCGGTGTCGGCGGCATGGCGTTGCACCAATGGGTCTTCGCCACCCGAACGTTTCAGAAGATACACGGACGTGACAGCGGCGCGACGGGCATCGACGACGACTTTGCGGCACGCGGTTTCACCAATATCGGAGCTTGGATTCTCGGGCGGAACATGTTTGGGCCGGTTCGTGGCCATTGGCCCGACGACACTTGGAAGGGGTGGTGGGGCGACAACCCGCCTTACCACACACCCGTCTTCGTCCTCACCAACCATCCTCGCCCATCAATCACTATGGACGGCGGCACCGTCTTCCATTTTGTTGCCGATGGTATTACCGCCGCACTGACTCGCGCAACCGAAGTCGCAAATGGGCAAGACATCCGACTTGGCGGCGGAGTTTCAACTATTCGACAGTACCTTCGCGCGGCACTGATCGATGAGATGCACTTGGCAATTTCGCCCGTCCTCCTCGGCTCAGGGGAGCACCTTCTTACCGGTATCGACGCACCAAAACTCGGCTATCAGTGTACCGAACACGTTGCGACCGCGAACGCCACGCACGTCGTTCTAACAAGGCGTGGCTAGACGGCAGCGACTATGGCGGCCAGCAGAAACCGCGCGGCGGCAATCGTGCAGATTTCATATGTGGACGGCCCCCGCATGCAAGGGCTTTTGAGGCAGCTTTGGCGACTTGGTCGGGTGCGGTCATATGTCCGGCCCTTTCGCGCGGCGCATGTGGCCGCTGGCCCTGATGGAGTTCGCGGAG
>JBATYB010000492.1:0-3779 GCA_049673825.1 Methylocella sp.
GCGATCCTCGTCGCCATCTGCGCGCGGGAATTGCGCCGACGGACATCCCCTCTCCGATCAATGCGGCCGCCAGACCTGAACTTTCGCCGGAATTGGCCGATCAAGAGACGCCATCATCAGGCGGAGGCCAAGCGCGCGCGCTATCGAAAACGAACCGTTCAAATACAACTGTCGGACTAAACACCTAGCTATCGTGGTTGTTTTTTTCCTCCAAACGCGCCTTGAGCGCGAGCAGTTTCGCAAAGGGCGAGTCCGGGTCCGGCGGCCGTTCGCTGGGCTTCTTCTCCTTGGCGCCGAATCGCCCTTCCCTGCGCTCGCCCCTGCCGGCGCGGTTCTGCTCTGCCGCTTGCTTCCGGCCGCGCTGGCCTCCGAAGCGCGGCATGTGTTCGCCTTCCCCCCCCTCGCCGCCGTCCTTGCGGCGATCTTGGAGAGCGTCCCGCCGGGAGCCGGTTTGCACGTCCGCAAGCGCCGCCTTTCCGGCTCCCTCGCCACCCGGTGATTCCGCGGCCGCCCCGACGCGAGGGAGCGCCAGTTGTGCGGTTGTTTCCAGCGTGGCGGTATCGCAAGCTCCGGCGGGCGTTCCTTCGCGCCGCGCGAAATGTCTTTTGTGCATCCGCGTCTCGGGCCTGCGCGCATGATGATGCAGCCGGTGCGGCCGCCAGATTTCGATCAATGGCTCGTCGACCGGCAGCGGCTCCGGGGAACTTTTTGCCCCACCCGCCTCCGCGGCGCCGGTTTCGCTCGTCTCGTCCCCGCTTGCGGCCGCCGGCCGCGCATCCGGGAGGACGGCCGGACACGGCGGGTCGGAAGAGACGGTGGCCGGAACCGCGTCCAGCCCGGGCGCGGCGATGCTCGCCGGTTCGGCCGGTGGCTCCTTGGCTTGCGTATCTGGGCCCGCGGCCAAACCGCACTCAGGTGTTGGCTCAGGTCCGGCCGGGGCGCGCAAAGCCACGGTGATCGGCGGACCTTTGCGGTGCTCGGGCACATAGCCAAGCGCGCGCAGGATCGAGGCGAAGCTATCGCCGGAACAGCCGGCAAGCGAGGTCATCGCGACCGTGACAACGAAGCCGTCGCCATCGGCCGCGCCCGGCGGCGGATCGCCCGGACTGACGCCGGGCCGATAGCTCACCGCCGGACGGATCAAATCGGCGAGGCGCTCCAAAATATCGACGCGCACCGCGCGATCCTCGCAAACGCGGAACCCGGCCGCCCGGTACAAGTTCCTTTGAACATCCTTGCCGGCGGCCAAGGAGGTGCGGCCGGAGGCGGCAAGATGAAGGACGTCGTCGAGCCCTTTGACCGCGTCGCCGCCGCCATGCTTCAAGGCATAAAGCTGTGCGGCGAGGGCGCGCGGGGCGGGCTTTATCAAATTCGGCAGATAGAGATGGTAGGCGCCGAAGCGGACGCCGAATTTCCGCAGCGCGGCGCGGGCGTCCTGGGAAAGGCTCTTCACCTCGTCGGCCACGCGCGCGCGATCGAGAACGCCGAGGGATTCGGCGGCCTGGAACGCAATGCCGCGCGCGATCCCATCGAGCCCCTCGCCCTTTTCGAGATCGGCAAGCGGCCCGAGAAGCTTTGCGACATGCTGGGCAAGCCAAGCATCGAGCCGCCGCTGGACCGTTGCGAGCGCCTGGCCGGTCAATTGTTCGTCCGCCAGAATCGACACCCGCGGCTCGAGCACATGCGCGCCCGCGCAGATCTTGCCGATAGGCTCGCCGAGCCAGCGGATGATTCCGTCATTGGCAAGCAGGAAAGCTTCGTCGACGGCCTCGCTCACCCGTCCCGCGCGGCCCTCGATTTCGCTCGCCAAGGCCTTTTGCGCGGCGGCGTTCAGAGCCTTCGCGGCTTCGCCCGCCGCCTCCGGATCGGCCGTGAAGCAAAAACCATTGAGCTGGCCGACGTGCTGGCCCTCGACCAACACATCACCGCTCGGGGTGACCTCGGCCTCCAACATGGCGTTCTCCCTTAGGCGGCGCATGAGAACGCTCGTCCTGCGGTCAACGAACCTTTGGGCGAGACGTTCATGCAAGGCGTCCGACAACTTGTCCTCTACCCGACGCGCGGCGTTCTGCCAATGGGCGGGATCGCGCAGCCAGCCGGAACGGTTGGCGATGAAGGTCCAGGTTCGTATCTCGGCGAGCCGCGCCGACAGGGTGCCGAGATCGCCATCGACGCGGTCCTGCGCCGCGACATGGCGGGCGAACCAATCGTCCGGGATTTGACCCGCGCGGACGACAAAGCCAAAGACCGAAAGCACGAGTTCCGCATGCGCCGCAGGCGACAGCTTGCGATAATTGGGGATTTGGCAGCATTCCCAGAGGCGCGCGATATCGGCCCTGGACTTCGCCGCCCGCACCGCCTTTTCGTCGCGGGAGGCGATGTCGAGCACCATCTGGTCTTCGGCAAGCGGCGCTCTGATGAGGCCTTGCTCCTTCGGCGGAGTGTCGAGCGAGGCAGCAAGACCGGCGATAGAGGAAAAATCGAGGTCCGTATTGCGCCATTGCAGCGTCCGCACCGCGCCGAAGCGATGCTCCTCCAGCGCTTCGACGAGCTCGGCGTCGAAGGGGGCGCAGCGCCCGGTCGTCCCGAAAGTCCCGTCGCGGAGGTGGCGGCCCGCGCGGCCGGCGATCTGACCGAACTCGGCGGGCGTCAGGCGCCGGTGCTGCCAGCCGTCGAACTTCCGGGCGGCCGCGAAGGCGATGTGATCGACGTCGAGATTGAGCCCCATTCCGATCGCGTCGGTGGCGACGATGTAATCGACATCGCCATTTTGATACATGTCCACCTGGGCATTGCGGGTGCGTGGCGAGAGCGCGCCGAGGACGACGGCCGCGCCGCCGCACTGGCGCCTGATCCATTCGGCGATCGCATAGACATCCTCGACGGAAAAGGCGACGATCGCGCTGCGGCGCGGCAGGCGGGTCATTTTCTTGTCGCCCGCGAAACTCAGCCTGGAAAGGCGCGGGCGCGCAAAAATCCGGGCGCCGGGCAAAAGGTCGCGCACGGCGCGGTGCATGGTCGCGGCGCCGATCAGCAAAGTCTCCTCGCGCCCGCGCCGGTGCAGCAGCCGGTCGGTGAAGACATGGCCACGGTCGAGATCGGCGCCAAGCTGAATTTCGTCCACCGCGACGAAAGCGAGGTCGAGGTCGCGCGGCATCGCCTCGACGGTCGAAACCCAGTAGCGCGGCGATTCCGGCTTGATTTTTTCCTCACCGGTCACGAGCGCGACAGCGGCGGTGCCGGCTTTTTCCACCGCGCGGTTATAGACCTCGCGCGCGAGCAGCCTGAGCGGCAGGCCGATCATCCCGCTGGAATAGGAAAGCATCCGCTCGATAGCGTAATGCGTCTTGCCGGTGTTGGTCGGCCCGAGCAGCACGTTCACGCCGCTGGCGCGGTCCGGCGAATAGGCGTTGGCGGCCGGAAAGGAAATGTTCATTGGTTAACCGGCGCGGGAAAACGATCGGGGGCGTGCGGCAGCGGTGACGGTTCATGGTTATCCGGCTGCAACACCGCGAGATTTGCCTGGAACGGCGGCACCCCGAAAGGAAGCCTTTCGCGCTTACCTCCCGTCTTTGGCCTTCTGTATCACAACGGCGCTTTCATGTAGCATGATGAGGCCGCCGCGGGCAGTCTGGTTTACGGGTCGAACGGGAGACGAACGAATCGCGCCCGAATCGCTGACTTGCCGTAAATCCTTGTTTGTTCACCACAATATATGGAAATGAAAGCCGAGCTATCCCCAGAAATTGTGGGATCCGCCATGGTTGGCGGCCCTGAAG